>CAIYTJ010000172.1 GCA_903929065.1 uncultured Bacteroidales bacterium
ACAAAATATTCTGATACATTTGCTGAAATTTTTCTTTAATCCATGAAAATCAACTCTAAAATACGTTACGGTTTACGAACAATTATCGAGATTGCCAATCACACCGATCCGAATGGTGTGCTGCAAAAAGATATTGCAAAGAACCAGCATATTTCGTTGAAATACTTGGATAGTATTATTTCATCTTTAAAGATAAAAGGAATAGTTGCTAACTCAAAAGGACGTGGCAGCGGCTACATTTTGACTCGCGAACCCAAAGATATTACAATGCTGGATATTTATACGGCATTTGAACAAATTATAGTTGTTGAGTGTATTAATAATATGAGTTTATGTGACAGGAACTCACACGATTGTAAAGCACAAAATTATTGGACAGAATTTAATTTGGATTTCAGAAAAATGCTCGCGAGTAAAAATCTGGCTCAAATCCTACAACAAACACATTATGAATGTCAGGATTTGCTAATTGCACAGTAAAATTCCGATTATTTTAATTTTGAAATTTTTGTCATTCTGATTTTATATTTTTTTCTAAATTAATCCTACTATAATTATAGCATTGATAACATTAGTAGTATTTTGCTATTATCAAAAGATATTTTTTTTGATAATTAATACTACCAAGATTATAGCATTAATAACATTGATAGTATAAATTATTTGTAAGGTAATTATTTTTTTATCCATTAATGCTATTAATATTATAGCATTAATAACATTTGTAGCATTGTAAATTTATCTTTAAATAAAAATATTTGACTTTTAAAAACAATTAAAACAATTATGATCAAAAAACAATTTTTATTCCCGGTTATACTGCTAATTATCAGTTTAATTACCGGAAACAGCATGCAAGCTCAAAGTCTAAAACTAAATCCGAAGACTTTCAATATGACTATAGCCGGAACGACTAATGTGCACAACTTTGAAAGCAAAGTTACACTTGCAAGTGGAGAACTTATTATTAACGCTAAACAACCACAATCTCTTTCAGTTGAAATTCCGGTAAAAGGAATTAAAAGCAAGGAAAAATTAATGGATGATAAAACATATGAAGCATTAAGAATAGACAAAAATCCAACTATTTCTTTTAAATCAACCGAGATAAATTCGGTAAAAGTTGACGGATCAAATATTAATGTAACCGTTACAGGAAACTTAACCATAGCTGGTATTTCAAAAAAAGTACTATTGACTGCTCTTGGGAAAATTGTAAAACCGGGCGTTTATGAATTCAGCGGAAGTATTCCGGTAAAAATGACTGATTATAAAATGAAACCACCAACTGCTATGTTAGGCATGATGAAGGTGGGTGATGACATAAAATTAAAATATACAGTGACTTTTGAGGGTCCGGCAATAAATTAATCAATAACAAATGATTCTATAAATTTAAACAGTTTAAACACAAAATGAAAACAAAAATGAAGAAATCAATTCTAATTTTAGCAGCTGCTTTTTTTGCTGGCAGCACATTGTTTGCACAATTGCGTGCAACGGATCAAACAGGTGTTAATGTTTTTGAAACGCCTAAAACTGACGCTGTTTTCAGCGGACCAAAAGTTGAGTTTGGCGGTTCTATCTCAATGCCTTATATTGCATTAACTAATAGTAATGCCGTTACAAACCAGGATCCAACCAAAAACACTCAAGCATTATTTAAGAACTCTCCTAACTTTGCCTTATCAATGGCAAACTTAAACATTAACAGCTATTTAGCTGATGGAGTTACACTACAGGTTACTTTGTATCTTGCTTCAAAACATTACAATGAAACATGGGTAAAAGGTGGTTATGTTCAATTTGACAAAGTTCCATTTATCAAATTGGATTTGTTGGATCAGATTATGAAATATACTACTATCAAAGTAGGACAAATGGACGTAAATTATGGTGATGCACATTTCCGTCGCTCAGATGGTGGTTGTTCAATCTACAATCCGTTTATGGAAAACTACATTATGGACGAATTTGCAACAGAAATTGGTGCAGAAGCTGATGTGAACTATAATGGAATTATTGGTGTAGTTGGCGTAACAAATGGTAATTTAAATCCAAGTTTAGCATATATTGACACAACACAAGCTGGATTTAAATATTCAAATGGACTTCATAACCCATCTTTCCTTGCCAAATTAGGTTATGACAAACAATTAACAGATAAATTTCGTGCTCGTATAACCGGTTCTATATATTCAACTTCAGGAGCACTTTCTAACACTCTTTTTGGTGGAGACCGGACAGGTTCAAATTATTCTGCAATTATGTACAATGCAGCTCCAGGTACTACGACTGCTTTCGGTGGTCGTTTCAATCCTGGTTTAACTGACAAGCTTACCACAGTAATGGGTAACTTATTTTTGAAATACAACTTATTGGATAATCTGGCAGTTGAATCATTTACAACAATTGAATCTGCCAGTGGTCGTACTTCTGCTGAACCTAAAGAACGTAATGCAAGTCAATTTGCAACAGATTTAATCTTCCGTTTTGGAAAAGCTGAAAACTTCTTTTTAGGTGCTCGTTATAATAGTGTTAGCGCTGATGTTGCTGCAGCAGCAGGTGCTACTGGCGCTACAGCTACTTCCACAACGATTCTTGCTCCTGTTCCTGCCTATACAGTTGGAATTAGTCGTTTAGCAATCAGTGGTGGTTGGTATGTTACAAAAAACATTATGGCAAAAGTTGAATATGCAAATCAGAAGTTTACAGGCGTTCCAAACTTAAACACTATATTGAATGGATATGAATTCCATGGTTTGAGTGCAGAAGCTGTAATTTCGTTTTAATAAATTAATTTTTATATCTTTGAAACCGGTAAGATTTGATCTTACCGGTTTTTTGTTCTAAAACAAAAAAGCATTTGATGAGAAAAATATTTCTGTTTGCAGCATTTTCTTTTAGTGTCTTTTTTGGAGTTTTCCCTCAAACTACGGTTTCTTTGTTGCTCCAGAATAATAGTTCTATTACAATTAATGGAACTTCTAATCTTTTGTCCTTTAAATTGATTCAGAGAGGAGATAAGCTTGTAAATAAGACCTTCCTTTTTGTCGCTACACAGAATCGCAATAAAATAATTCTGAGTCAAAACCAGTATTCCATTGTAGTCAGAAACTTCGATTCAAATAACAAGATGGCTCTGCGGGATTTTCTGAAACTCTTGAAAGTAAATATTTATCCCGAAATTAAAATTCAATTGAATTATATTGAGAAAACAGGATATGAGGAGTCAAATGAATACACAAATGGACTGGCATCAGTCAACATAACCATTACAAATGTGACCTGCCAATATTTAATTCCCATTTCTTCCAATAAATCCGGAGATTTATATAACCTGAACGGACAAATAAAATTGAACATCAAAGATTTTGGATTAGTTCCACCGATTGAAATGTTTGGTTTATTAAAAGTTAATAACTGGATTAATATTGATTTCAATTTGATATGTAAAATTATTCCATCAAATAATTCGCTATAAAATTCACAGGCTATAACATACCATAGCAACGGAAACAAATAGATGACAAAAAAACCCTTTTCCATTCGGAAAAGGGCTTCTGTATTATTTTAAGAAGCATTTTATGCCAATTTATTCACGTAAACCGTCAACTTTGATTTTAAGTTGCTTGCTTTGTTTTTGTGAATGATATTACGTTTTGCCAATTTATCAAGCATTGCACTGATTTTTGGCAACATTTCTGTTGCTACAGTCTTGTCAGTTGTTGAACGCAATTTGCGCACAGAATTACGAGCTGTTTTTGCAAAATAACGATTGTGCAATTTTTTCTTGTCGGTCTGACGGATTCTCTTAATTGATGATTTGTGGTTTGCCATCTAAATCTAATTTTTAATCTTTTAATTTTTTTGTAGTCCCTAGGGGAGTCGAACCCCTCTTTCCAGGATGAAAACCTGGCGTCCTAACCGATAGACGAAGGGACCATTTCTGGTCATTGCAACATTGAGTATTTACCTCCAATTGCGGGTGCAAATATACGGCTCTTTTTTGAATTGACAAAGGCTTTGCTGCAAATATTTATTTTTTTTCGTAAGGAGTTATTTTTCAGACATAAAGACATAATTAGCTAATAGAATTATGCTATGCATTGGCGGTTTTGAACTATACTTTTGTTACATTTGCGTTTTCAAGAAGGCATTATGCAGGCAAAAACATCCGGAATAGTTCTACACACCACCAAATACACCGATTCGGCTTCAATCGTAACGGTGTATACGCGTCAATTCGGGCGAGTGTCCTATCTGGCATATGGTGTAAACAAAAAAAAGTCCGGAAATCGCTTGGCATTGCTACAACCACTTTCCATTGTGGATATGGATGTAAGTCACATTCCTGGCAAAGATCTTCAGCAAATCAAGGAAATAAGGCTGGAGTATCTTTTTACAGGTATTCCTTTTGATCCTTTAAAAAACTCGCTGGCCTTGTTTATCTCGGAAATTTTATTCAAAGCATTGCGTCAGACTGAACCTGATGAGAATCTGTTTCTTTTTGTGGAAAATTCTATTCAACAACTGGATTGTTGTCAGCATGGAATTCAAAATTTTCATCTTGTATTTTTGCAAAAACTGACACGATATCTGGGTTTTGAGGCTAGTATGGAAGAAATGGGAAAATACTTCGACTTGATGAACGGCATTTTTCAAAATGAAAAGCCATTGCATGTTCATTTTTTGGCACCGGAAGTTACATTGGACTTTACCACACTGCTGGAGACGGATTATACTAACATGGAAAAGCTTGTTTTGAGTCGTGAAAACCGAATGGTTCTGCTAAGAAGCATGGTTGAATACTATCGGCTGCATATTCCGGAATTCCACAATTTGAACTCACTTCCTATTCTGCAAAGTTTATTCGATTAGTCGGCCTTTTGATACACAATCAGTTTTTCGCCTGCTTTGATTTTACTTCCGGATTTATTATTCCATTCCTTCAACTCTTCCACTTTGCAACCGAAGGTTTTGGCAATTGTGTAAAACGATTCGCCTGATTTGACCTTGTGATGAATCAATTTCGGTGCTTTTTCTGCTTTTTCAGAAGGGGATTTCTCTTTCGGTTCGGATGATTGAACGAGCTTTAGTTTTTGTCCAAATTTAATTTTATTTGTCGTCAAGCGATTGATTTTCTTCAAATCAGCCACCGAAACATCATATTTTCTGGCAATACTGAATAAGGTTTCTCCCGAAGTTACATTATGAACTGTTGGTTTTGAGATGACTTCCTGTACCGGAACAGTTTCTGCTTTTGCGAGTTCTACCGGTTTTGGTTCTTGAACTGATTTGTTTAATATCAGCTTCTGTCCGTAACGAATTTTTCCAGCGACAATATTATTTAGCTTCTTCAATTCATCAACAGTGATGTTGTACAATTTTGAAATGCCAAACAAGGTTTCGCCTTTCTGGACAATATGTTCGGTCTTTGGGTCGGGTTTAGGTTGATTCACTGCCAGTTCAGGTTCAACAACTTTCGTTTCCGTGGACTTGATTTGATTTTCAGCGGCATCAACCGGTTTCACATCAGTTTGCGGTGGTATGGTTTCAGTGAGCAAAATCGATTCGGCATCTTTTATTTTTATCCGTTGTTTGGGATTTATTTTATTGCCTTTGATATTATTTTTTCTTTTCAATTCGGCAAGTGTCATGCCATATTTGTGAGCAATAGAAGATAGCGTTTCGCCTTTCCTGACAC
>CAIYTJ010000173.1 GCA_903929065.1 uncultured Bacteroidales bacterium
CCTTGGGATGCGTTATTCAAGGCGATACACCACATTTTGATTATGTTTGTCAGGGTGTAACTTACGGTATTTCCGAACTGAATACGCGGGCTGACGGATGCCCAGTAATTTTTGGGGTACTCACTACCAACACCTTACAGCAAGCACAGGAAAGAGCCGGAGGAATTCACGGCAATAAAGGCGTAGAAGCCGCAATTACTGCCATTAAAATGGCAAATATTGTTTGGTAATACGGAAAATTGTACTATCTTTGTATCGCTTTTGAAAAGTCAAAGGCTAATGGGTAGTTACCAAAGTGGCCAACTGGGGCTGACTGTAACTCAGCTGTCTTTCGACTTCGGAGGTTCGAATCCTTCACTGCCCACACCTATTATCAATGAAACAATTACCAATTTCCAATTGGGAATTGATAATTGAGTAATTGGAAATTAAAATTGCGAAAGTAGCTCAGTTGATAGAGCATTAGCCTTCCAAGCTGAGGGTCGCGGGTTTGAGTCCCGTCTTTCGCTCAAAAAGAAAAGAGATTCTAACTTCATTGTTAGAATCTCTTTTTTATTTTGTAATGTAATAATATTTTAGATGAAAGCTGAAACGAATAATGTCAGTGTTAACCCAATTAAGATAACAATAGTTGTCCAACCAAAGATGTTTTGAAAACGACTATTAACGTGTTCACCCATAACATCTTTATTATTCACAAGCAGTATCATGCAAATCAAAACTACCGGCAATAAAACTCCATTTGCAACTTGCGACCATAAGGTAATCAGAATTAATGGTGCATTTGGAATCAAAATGATTGCAGCACCAATTACGATTATAATTGTAAATAGCCAGTAAAATTGGGGTGCTTCTTTCCATTTTTTGTCTATACCGGCTTCAAAACCAAAAGCTTCGCAAACATAAAATGCAGTTGCAACCGGTAAAATCGTAGCAGAGAAAATGGATGCTATAAATAAGCCGAAAGCAAAAGTTATTGACGCCAAGTCACCGGCAATTGGTTTCAACGCCATTGCAGCATCTTTTGCTTCTTCTATTTTAATTCCACTTTCGTGAAGAGTTGATGCACAAGCCACAATGATAAAAAATGCCACTACAACTGTAATTATACTTCCAATAATAACATCCCAAAGTGTATATTTATATTCGGTGATTTTCAACCCTTTTTCTATTACGGCTGATTGCATGTAAAACTGCATCCATGGAGCAATAGTTGTACCTATAATTCCAATTACAACAGTCAGATAAGCCATATTATATTGAATATCCGGTTTAATCATCGCATGGCCAATTTCGTTCCAATGTGGTTTTCCCATTAATGCTGAAACTACATAAACTAATAGAAACGCACTGAAAATCAGAAATACACGCTCGCTGATTTTATAGGTTCCTTTTACTACAAGCCACCAAACCAAGACAGCAGAAATCGGTACACTAATATATTTACTGATATCAAAAACCTGCATACTTCCGGCCACACCGGCAAATTCAGTTGTTGTGTTACCAATATCGGCAATTAAAAGGCCCACAAAAATAAAAAATGTTATTTTAACCCCGGCATTTTCCCGAATCAAATCGGCCAAACCTTTTCCTGAAACGATTCCCATACGGGCATTCA
>CAIYTJ010000174.1 GCA_903929065.1 uncultured Bacteroidales bacterium
AGAATTTGCCATGAAAGGCAATGTGATTGACCTGGCAGTCGGTGTAATTATCGGTGCGGCTTTTGGAAAAATTGTAACATCGTTGGTCGCAGATATTATCATGCCTCCTATCGGTTTTTTAGTCGGAGGTGTCAATTTTACGGATTTGAAACTGAAAATGATGGTACCTGAATTGATTGGTGGTGCCAGAAAAGCAGCTGTTACGTTGAATTATGGTAACTTCTTACAGGAAACGTTCGATTTTGTTATAATTGCAGTATCAGTATTCCTGTTCATTAAGCTGATAAATCGCTTAAATAAAAAGAAAACCGAAGAACCGGTTGTGGCAGCACCTGAACCTACTAAAGAAGAATTGTTGCTGACTGAAATTCGCGATTTGCTGAAAAAGAATCAATCTTCGAAATAATCGGAATAAGTTTTGTTTATTCAGGTAAAATTTCGGCTTTCAACGGAATTTTACCTTTCATTCGTCGGGAAAAAGGACTCGGTTTATCGATTTATGCTTGGAGTATGGGTTTTAACCTCTGTATCTTTGCAGCATAAATTTTTAAAACAAAAATGTTATGGAAAATGAAGTAAAAAATTCGTTTCGTTCGGGCTACACCAAAGGTCTTGGCTTCGGACTCTTCTTGTTATTGTTAGGTGTTGTTTTTCTGGGACTGAATTTCGGTTTTATTCCTCAGGAACTTCGACATATTTTGATCTCATGGCCAATGCTGCTTATTGTTATAGGTATTGGTAACTTTATTAAAAACCGTCATCCATTTTCGGGAGTTATTCTGATTATGGTAGGAAGTTTCTTTCTTATGCCTCGTGTTATAGAAGCATTTCCGGCTTCATTCCCGGGATTTAATGGTGATTTTACAAGCGTTTACTGGCCATTATTATTGATTGCAGGTGGTGTTTTAATCATTACCGGTAAAATTTTTGGACCAAAATGGGGCTTTCACGACTGGAATGCCGACTGGCAAAACCGGAATCGTCGTCACGAATATCGCCATTATCGCCACAATCGTCGTGATTATTCAACATGGACAAATCCTGAAGGTTTTTCAAAAAACAGTGTTTTCGGAAGCGGCGATCATATTGTGCTTGATCCTGAATTTAAAGGAGGCGACCTGAATGCAGTTTTTGGTGGCATTACGCTCGATTTACGCCGTACCAGTTTACCGGAAGGTGATACGGTGGTGGAAATAAATGCTGTTTTTGGCGGAATAACTATTTACGTTCCGGTTGATTGGTATGTTGAAACGCATCTTGATGCCGTTTTTGGTGGATTTCAGGATAACCGCATGCCGAAAGAACCGCTTGATAAAACAAGGAAACTGATTATTTCAGGCTCGTGCGTCTTTGGTGGTGGTGAATTGAGAAATTAATCATTAATGATAAATGAAGAGACTAGCGACTGATAACTGGTAAGTGATAACTGTCAACTGATAACTGAACAATGCATCCATTTCTAGAGAACACTTCGAAAACAGTTCAATATTTCATGCTCTGGCTGGTGTACGCTTTGTTGCAGACTTATGTCATGTATTCAATTGTTGCACTGCCTGTTTGGATGTTGCTCTTAGATGGATTTATTCATGCGGCTGTTTTTGGCTGCCTTGGTTTGGTCCTTTGGAGTGTGGTTAAGTTTGGAAATTTCTCAGCACTGACACTTTACCAGCGATTGGTTAATCAAATTGCAATGGCTTTATTGAGCATTGTCTTTTGGTTAGGTGCAGGTTATGGATTGTTTTATCTAATTTTCGGTCAGGAATTTTCCTATCAATTAATTCTGGTTTTGCCAATTCGCGGTTTGATTGGATTGTTGCTTTATCTGATTATTATACAGTATTTTAAAAGTGCAATTGAGACTAAAGAACCTGTAGAAGAAATTCAGGAAATAATTACTAATCCGGAAGAAATCAGAATCAAAAAAGTTCCTGAATCTGAAATTCTTGAACGGGTTGCGGTATAGTCCGGAACTAAAATTCATGTAGTATTGGTTTCAGAAATACTTTATTTACAGGCAGATGGTGATTATGTTCAGATCTTTACCGCCAACGGGAAATACCTGAAAGAACAAACGATGAAATTTTTCGAAGAGCATTTGCCTGAAAATCAATTTGTCAGGGTTCACCGGTCGGTTATTGTAAATGTTGAAATGATTTCAAGGATTGAGCTTTACGAAAAACAGAATCAGTTGCTCACACTCAAAAATGGCCAGCAAATTAAAACCAGTCCTGCCGGATATAAGGCATTGAGAGTGGCGTTGAATTTGTAATCTGTTATAAATAAATGTATTGTTGGAATGACTTAAAGTCATTCCAACTTTTTTTATAAGTAATGCAACGATTATATGGTTTTATTCATCTATAATTTAAAGCTAATGAAAATGAAATATATTTCAATATCTATTGTGTTACTTTTTTGTAGTTTGCTGTTTCAAAATTGCAATACTCAAAATCTTGTTGAGATTAAAGTATTATCGAAAGACACCATGGTTGTTTATTTGAAACAAAAGGTATTGAACGAGAAATATGGGTTTATTATTCAACTCGATTCAATTACCGAAGATTCAAGGTGTCCTGAAGGTGCTGAGTGTTTCTGGGCTGGTGATGCAAGAGCTAAATTTAATCTTACAGAAAATAATATTATGCATCAATTTAGTTTAAATACAATTGCTGCATTCAGAAATGATACAATTATTGGTGGAATAAGATATAAATTAATCAATCTTTCACCATATCCTTCTATAAATAAACCGTTTAATTATAATAACTATTCAGCAGTTGTTGCTGTAAGCAGGTTGTAATAAAAAAGCAGTTATCTTTCCGGATAACTGCTTTAATTTTGAATAGAATAATCGTGTGTTTTTTATTCTTCTTCTTTTTTGGTTGCTTCGTATTCTTTAAGCAATTTGTCCTGAATATCCATTGGAACCAGTTCGTAACTTGCAAACTTCATGGTGAAAGCAGCACGTCCACCGGTAAGCGAACTCAATGTAGTTGAATAACTTCCCAATTCTTTCAATGGAATTTTAGCGGTTAGTTTTTCGTAGCCCTTTTCACTTTGCATTCCAAGAATAACAGCTCTGCGGCCTTGTAAATCGCTCATTACATCACCCAATCGATCGGATGGAACCTGTACGACCACATCGTAAATCGGTTCGAGCAATTTTGGACCGGCATCTTTAAATGCAGCCGAAAAAGCATGTCTTCCTGCAAGACGGAATGAAATTTCATTGGAATCAACCGGGTGCATTTTACCGTCATAAACGATTACACGCACGTCGCGGGCATACGAACCGGTTAGAGGACCTTGTTCAATGCGGTCCATAATTCCTTTCAGAATGGCCGGAACAAAACGTGCATCGATAGAACCACCAACGATACTGTTGATGAGCACTAATTTACCACCCCAATCCAAATCAATGGTTTGTGTGTCACGATTACTGATTTTGAATTCCTGACCGTTGAAACGGAACATTTCTGGAGCCGGCATCCCTTCATAATACGGTTCTATAATCATGTGAACTTCACCAAACTGACCTGAACCACCCGATTGTTTCTTGTGACGATAATCAGCACGGGCACTTTTGGTAATGGTTTCGCGATAAGGAATTTTAGGTTCCTTATATTCAATCATGATTTTATCGTTGTTTTCAACACGCCATTTCAACGTGCGAAGGTGGAATTCACCTTGTCCGTACAGAATGGTTTGTTTCAATTCTTTCGATTGTTCAACTACCCAGGTTGGATCTTCTTCGTGCATGCGAGTCAGAATTTCGCTCAACTTTTCTTCGTCAGCTTCCGATTTTGCCTTAATGGCACGGCGATAACGTGGTTCCGGATATTTGATTTCCTTGAAATCATAATCGCAACCTTTCACGTTCAACGTATTACCGGTACGTGTATCTTTTAGTTTCACTGTTGCACCTAAATCACCGGCTACAATTTCTTCAACTTTGGTACGAATTTGACCGGCAACAGAGAAAATCTGGCTGATACGTTCTTTCGAACTGCGGTCAACATTCACCAAATCATCACCTTCTTTCAGCTTACCGCTCATTACCTTGAAATAGGAAACTTCACCGATATGAGGTTCAACACTGGTTTTGAAAACATAAATGCTGGTAGGACCACTTGCATCAGGTGCAATTTTCTTACCGTCGGCAGTTTGTGGTTGTTCGGTTTGGTTCACGCTTGGAGAAACATTTCCCACGAATTCCATCAAACGGCGAACGCACATATCTTTTCCGGCACAAACGCAGAAAACCGGGAACATGTCGCGGTGAATCAATCCTTTGCGGATTCCGATACGCAATTCTTCTTCTGTCAGCGAACCCTGATCGAAGAATTTTTCCATTAGTTCTTCATCGTGTTCGGCTGCGGCCTCAACGAGAATATTGTGTAAGTTTTGTGCTTTTTCAATTTGATCAGCAGGAATTTCCAATACATCAGGAACACCACCTTCGGGTTTCCATTTGTATAATTTCATTTTCAGAACATCAACCACGGCATTAAATTGTGGTCCCACGTTCACTGGATATTGAATCTGAACAACTTTGCTGCCAAAGTTTTCCTTCAACTGTTCCAACGTTTTATCAAAATCAGCCTTTTCCTGATCGAGATGATTGGTCACAAAAATAACCGGTTTATTAAACTTTTCGGTATAACGGAAGTGATTGTTGGTTCCAACTTCCACGCCATATTGGGTGTTGAGAAGGATCAGAGCTGTATCGGTTACATTGAGAGAAGTCACAACACCACCAATAAAATCGTCAGAACCCGGACAGTCGATAAAATTTAGCTTTTTTTCAAGCCACTCTGTTTGAACAATAGTTGAAAATACGGAATATCCGTACTCTTTTTCAACCGGAAAATAATCTGATACTGTGTTTTGGCCATTAACTGTGCCTCTGCGTTTTATAACTCCACTCTCGAAAAGCATAGCTTCCACAAGAGTGGTTTTCCCCGAGCCGGAACTACCCAGCAATGAAATGTTTTTAATTTCATTCGATTGATATACTTTCATATCGTATTAAAATATAAAGGATTAATACTAAAAAATTAAATGTATTTTTATTCGAAAATCGTAGGGCAATGTATGAAATTTATATTAAATTTTTATTTCGGAAATCTATGTTTTACAACATGATTTTGAAACTAAAATTGAGGTGAGACCAAAATAAGATACCAAAATCCGCCTTCAAAGATTGATTTATTTTCCAATTGACAACATGGACTTTGTCTCTTTGAGGAATTCAGGAGATTTTTTAAGAAAATAAATGCTTGCCAGTAAGCAAATTGAGAGCAATACCCCAAAAACGGCAAAACTGTTTTCGGAAGTGAAATGAGTAGTTACCGAAAAGAGAAATGTTCCGAATAACACAAAAATGAAAGTGACCAAATTCAGGTATCCGATCATGTCACCAAGTTTACGTCCTAAATTTGCGTTTTGAAGCATCGATAAACAAGGAATCTGGAAAATACTGCCCATAAAAGCCACCAGAAAAATACAAACTACAAAGAACCAGAAACTCATATGAACAAACGTGAGCAGGGCAAACAAAAAACTCATTCCAAGAATACCAATCAAAATCAATCCTTTTTTAACCTGTTTTCCAGAAATTTTACCTGCTGACAATGTTCCA
>CAIYTJ010000175.1 GCA_903929065.1 uncultured Bacteroidales bacterium
TTAAAAATGATTTAATATATGAAAAATCGGCAGTAGAATTAGATTCTATAAGACTTTTCGACAATAATGTAAATAATCTGAAAATTGATAGTTTCCAACTAGTATTATATAAGGATTTTCTGAATCAAAGTATTGTCGACTCATTTCAATTCAAGGGGAATACAGCCCAAAATATCTTCAACAAATATGAATTATACAGACTTAATGAACATAATGTTGAAGATTGTGACTTATCGGGATTTACAATTAAAGCATTTTATTCTGATACAAACAAAAATGTCTTTGTATCGGAAAGAAAACTTATTTATTTCAGTGTCAAAAGAACATGCGTGGATGGGACAGTTAAACAAATGAAATTTAAAAATAAGACCTCAGTTCGGCGAAGTGTAGTTAGCTCATGGTGTTCGGCGAAGTTTCCAGACTTCGAAGTGCTAAACTTGTCCCGATTTATCGGGAAAGTAAGACTCCGGACTTCCATATTGAAGCAGAATATGGAAAGCAGAGCTTTCCTTTTAGCAGCAACATAGGCTGGAGCCTATGCTGAACTGGGGGCCAGGGGAGGTCGGAAATCACTAGAAGCATTTAATTTATAAACAACTAAATACAAAGAAATGAAATTAAAAGTAAGCATTTTTACAGCCTTATTAGTAGCCGGTATGCAACTAATGGCACAAAGTAAAACAGAAACTGTAAAAGCAGTACTTGAAGTAACCGGTTTTAAAGATCAGTTACAGTCGATTGATGCATTGATGGCTTCGAAAATTGAAGAAAAGAAAAGTAGTTTTGAGAAAACAGAAGATTTCGAACGTTTTAAAACGATGATGACCACGGGTATGAATTCCAAAAACATGTTATCCTATTTTGAAGAATACCTGACGAAAAACACAGTGGAAGATAGCCTGAAAATGGTTATTACGTTATTCAGTGATCCGTTTGTAAAAGAATTCAGCAAATTAGAAAAAGAAGCATCGCTTCCTGAAAAGAAACAGGAAATGACAACCTATTTTCAAAGTTTCAGCACTAACCCACCCGCTCAGAGCCGTGTACAACAGTTGATTGCATTGGATAAAGAACTTAAAGCTACGGAAATGACGTATAAGATATTTCAGAATTTAATATTCTCGATGATAAAAGGTGGAAATGCCATTTTACCCAAAGAAAAGCAAATGACGGAAGACCAGATGAAAGATGCACTTGCTAAAGCTTTGCCTGCCAATTTTAATCAGATGTTGATGAATCAATCCCTTGCCATGTCGCTGTTTACGTACAAATCCGTTTCGGATGAAAAACTAAACAAGTATCTCGAAATCTACAAAACGAAACCCGGCAGGTATTGTATGTCAAAATATATGGAGGCATTTGATTATTCCTTTACCAAAATGGGTAGTGCCATCGGAAATTCTCTTATTCAGATGGAAAAGAAATAACATAAAATACTATGAAAAAATCACACATCATTGCAGCATTACTGCTGTTATCGGTAAGTATTTATGCACAAAAAGCAGAATTAAACAAAGAAATCAAGCAAAAGACCGATTCTATATTAAAAGAAGCAGATCAGCTGTACCGGTATGAATCGGCTGCATGGATATCTACTGATATGGCATTGGCCGAAAGTGATATCAGTAAAGATTTCGGTGGATATCTGGTTATGAGTTCGGGCGATACTGTAAAAGCAGTAGTACGAAGTAAAAAAACCGGATTAAAAATTTATACGGTGAGTTTTACCAGAAATCCTCAAAAACCCGTTCTGGTTGAAAAAACAGGCTGCGAGTTGACTGCCCGTGAGCAAAAACTCTGGAAAATAAAAGATGATATTTCATTGCAGGTATTTTCGGATACGTACAAAATTGGTTGGCCCAAGGGATATAACCCGGTATTAGAATTATTGCCGTACGAAAATGGCTATAAGTTCTATATTTTGATGGGAACAGCACAAAGAGATTTAATACCTTTTGGTAATGATTATGTGTTTTTTATTGATAAAGCAGGAAAAATCGTTTCGTGGCGCAAGTTTCACAGCCGGATGATAATTGCGCAAACAAAAATAGAAGGCAAAGAAGTGATTGGGTTGACGCATAGTCATTTGCAGGCTGAACCTTATATTTCGGCAACTGATATTTGTACATTCCGACTTTATGCACCCATGTATAAGCTGGAAGATTTCAAAGTGCTGTCCACAAATCTTTCGGTATTTTTCACGTACAACATCAAAAACAATACGATTAGCTGGGAATTGCTGGATAAATAATCTGACTAATATGTAGAATTCGCAAGGTAACGAAGTCATTTCGGATTTCGCGATTTATGGTTATTACTTGAATACAGAAACAGAAAAATAGCTTATCAAAACATCTCGTTTGAACGGGAAGCTTACCGGCATGATGCTGATTTTACTTATCTGAAGAATCGTATAATTATGGAACTGGGTGAGATTAATTCATTCATAGTTTCGCATGATTGATAGTTGTGCCAAAAGATTGCAGCTGAACAAAACAAAAGAGGAATGATTCTTAAATCATTCCTCTTGCTTTTAGTTCCAGGTATTTGTTGATTGAATCCACCGTTAGGTTCTCTGGCTGGGTGAGAATAGACTGGATTCCGTGTTGCTTAAGTTCCCGCACAATCAGGCGCTTTTCGAACGCAAACTTTTCGGCAATTACTTTGTCGTACACTTCCTGCACATTCCTGGTTTTATTGTCGATAAGCCGGTTCAGTTCCGTATTATCAAAGAAAACCACAATAAGCAAATGGTTGGTGGCAATGCCTTTCAGGTACGGAAGCTGGCGGCGCACGGCATCCATTGTCTCAAAATTGGTGTAAAGCATAATCAGGCTTCGTTGAGTAACCGACTGCTTGATATCCACATATAACCGGCTGAAATCACTCTCCAGAAAATCCGTATCAATGCGGTAAAGTGTTTCCATCATTTTTTGCATTTGTCCGGCACGGCGGTCGGCAGCTACGTAGTTTCCCACTTTCTTCGAAAAAGTGAACATGCCGGCTTTATCCTGCTTTTTCAATACGATATTGCTTAATGCCAGCGTGGAATTAATGGCATAATCGAGCAAACTAAGTCCCATAAACGGCATTTGCATGGAGCGTCCGGTATCAATCACCTGATACACAGGTTGCGATTTCTCATCCTGATACTGGTTCACCATTAGTGCGTTCTTCTTCGAAGTGGCTTTCCAGTTGATAGTGCGCATATCGTCGCCCTGCACGTATTCCTTAATCTGCTCAAATTCCATGGTGTGACCAATTCGCCGTATTCGCTTTAATCCAAACGCAAACAAACGATTGGAGAAAGCCATCATATCGTATTTCCGGAGTTGAATAAACGAAGGATACGTAGCCACGTAGGCATTTTCGCCGGATATATACCGCTTTGAAACCAGTCGAACCGGGGATTTGACATACACGTTCAGCTTCCCGAAGAAATATTCACCCCGCTGGGTGGGACGAAGGGAATATTCAATCACTTTCTTTTCATTTTCACCCAAGCGGGTTTGAATCAGAAAATCACGCTTTTGAAACTGAAAAGGGATCTCATCAATCATATTAACAAATACGGGAATCGGATAATTGTTTTTCAGCGTGAGTCGAATGATGTTTTCGTCACCGTTCGATAATCTGTCGGGCAGTTCGCGCCCGGTTTCAAGTCCTTTCTTGCCGGAGTAAAGCACAAAAACATCAATAATGGTAATCAACAAGAATAACAGCAACAGGACAACCGCCATATCAAACAACCATTTCACAAATAATGAAATGAAAAACACGCCGCCTATACCCATCAGGATATAGAAAAACAGTGGATTGATATATAAAGATCTGAGTACCTTCATTTATCGTGGAACTTCTACCGATTCAATAATTTGTTTTACAATTTCGTCTGCTTTCAGGCCTTCCATTTCCTTTTCGGGTGAAACAATGAGGCGGTGCTGCAATACCACTACTGCCGAATCTTTGATATCTTCGGGTGTCACAAAATCGCGACCGCGTAAAGCGGCAAATCCTTTTGAAGCATTCAATATGGCAATGGAGGCACGAGGCGAAGCGCCCAGATACAGGAACGGATTTTCGCGAGTGTTCTTCACAATTTTGGCGATATACTCAATGATGTTCTTTTCTACAATTATCTGCCGGACAATGCCCTGGAATTTCATAATCTGAGCTCCGGTAATTACTGCTTTTACGTCTGCTGTTTTATCACCGTTCACGGCTTCATGCTCGCGGCGGATAATTTCGTATTCGTCTTCTAGTCCCGGATAATCAATCACCACTTTAAACATAAAACGGTCGAGCTGTGCTTCCGGTAAACGGTAGGTTCCCTCCTGCTCTATCGGGTTTTGGGTAGCCATAACCAAAAATGGTGCATCCATTTTATAGGTTTTTCCGTCGATGGTAATCTGGCGTTCGTCCATTACTTCGAAAAGTGCAGCCTGCGTTTTAGCCGGAGCACGGTTCACCTCATCAATTAATATCAGGTTGGCAAAGATTGGTCCCGGACGAAATTCAAACTCGGTCTTCTTTAAATCGAAAACAGAAGTTCCAAGGATATCGGCCGGCATTAAATCTGGCGTAAACTGAATGCGGCTGAATTTTGCATTCACCGTTTTGGCCAACAGCTTGACTGCAATAGTCTTGGCAATTCCCGGAACTCCTTCGAGCAGCACATGACCATTTGCAAGCATGGCCACCAACAAGTGATCAATCATTTTGTCTTGCCCAACGATTACTTTTTTCAATTCAAGGCGGACAGCTTCCATATTTTGCTGCAACTCAGTCAGGTCGATGCGCGATTCGAAACGAATGTCGTTTACTTCTGTTTGTTCGTTTTCCATAATAATTTTATTAAAGCCCTTAATCCCACTTGGGGGACTTTCAGAGCAAATTGTTTTATATTCTAAATAATTCAAAGATGTCAACCACAA
>CAIYTJ010000176.1 GCA_903929065.1 uncultured Bacteroidales bacterium
ATTAAGCATTACTGCTGCGCCTACTGTCGTCCTTGTTCCGTTTGCCTGTGCTTGATTTGTCATAATCCTATCTGTTTATCGTTGTTTAGAATACAAAGATACAATACATTGCACACTATTCGGAATTAGTTGCACATTTATTTGTCCACATCAGATAGGCAATAGACCAATTTAACCATGAAATAGTTGCACACTATTTAAGAATAGTGCGTAGCTTTGCGTTTATGGCGAAAGCAGTAAAAACAAGAGAAATTGTGGTCAAGCGACCTGTTAAGTATAATGTCGAACACCGGGAAAAATCGGTAAGAGTATCGGTGCAAATACCTGAATCTGTTTACAATAAGATTACCAAGGACAAGCAGGGTAATGAGCAGACTGTCCGGGAGTGGATCTTGAGTATAACGGGATATACGAAATAACTTGTCCGTAATCCTGATAGACCATTAGTTTGAACTTCCTGTCACTTGACAGGAAGTCTGTTATAAAATGAGAACCCTATGCCTTACAACATAGGGTTTTAATATTCGATAATAGAAACGTGATTACCACCAGTATTCGGTTTCAGGGTTTTTAGTTTTGAAATCAGTTAGAATTTTCTTTACTGATTCTTCGCTCGCCTTAGCCACTGATATAAAGCCATTATAATCGGCTTCGTTTTTCTGAAACTTTGCGCCCTTGCCTGCCAGCAATGTTTTCAGATGTTTTCTCCATAAATGATACGAGGTAACAAAAATCTCCACCATTTCTACTTTTTTGGTTGCGGCGACAACTTTCTTTTCTACGTTTTTCTCTGTCTGTTTAGCCATAAATCAATTTTCAATTTAGGCTAATGTCGAGGGTAGAACCGGATAAACCCCATTGATCTTGGCTATAGGCTATCTGAGAGATGCCATCGAACAACTCAATTCAGAATTTCAAGTTCTGCTTTTTTACTTTGTAGTTTCAAGTTCAACTCCACCTTTTTATTAAACTGCTTACAGCCTTTAATATCTGCCTCAAGTTTATTGATTTCATAGAGCAACAACTTTCTATTTTGCTCAATTATGATAACCTGACTAAGGGTTTGATTTTGTCTTTTCTCTTTACCAGTAATCTGCAGGCAAAAATCAGCAAACACCTCATCTAAATTTATTTTCAGATTCAGCCTGAAAAGTGATTCATCCTGGTTAACCCAATTCGATGAAAACCGCCAATCCAATACAGAGGATTCATCGGAAACCGGATGGGCGTGTTTTTGTGCAACGGAGTATAAAACCTCATTCTCAAACAGCAAAACGAAAATGATATGGTACGGGATATGCCTATCAATAATATTAAGTAGATCGTCCGCTGCTGTCTTTTTCTTTAGGGAAATTTCAAAGACTTGTATCTCATTCACGTCCTTGCCCTCAAGCCTGATAGTTTGTTTGGACAACTTATTTGCCCACCTTATTTTCTCAATAAATTCAGAGAAAAGTTTCTTTTGCTTGGTATTAATATATTTATCAAAAGAGTTTTTGGGAACTACTTTATTTACAACCGTTGTTGGGGGTAAAACTAACATCAATTGCTACTTTATGACTAAAAATGAAATTAGCTTAAAATCTTCTATGCCCTTTATTTTTGAACGAAGAGCCAAAGTTCCTCCTGATTTGAATAAGCTCTGAACATCTTTTTCTTCTTCCGATTTTAATATGGTACTGATACTTTTTTGAAGCAATCCAGAGTAGGCATCCATTTTTCTATAATCATTTGTTTCGGCACTGAATTGTTTTGCCAATTCCTCTAATGGCTGGGTTTTACCTTTACAAATTAACCTGAAAATATCTAAGGTCTTTTTTGCATCAACATGATTAAAAACAAGTTCACCATTATCTTTAATATAGACTATATAATAAGGATGCAATCTGTTTTGCTTATCAATGTTTACATCGCTATTGATATTTTTTAGAACATAGATAACACCTTTGTCGGTACCACTTGTAGCTTTAGCAACTGCATGTAAACCCTCCGGTATGTTCTTCAACACTCCATATACTTTTATATAGTTTGATAAATCCACCCTAAAATCGTTCAGTCCCAAATCAGTAATACTTACACCTCCCCGTAAATCTTCCAAGTCAACTACGTCCTCCTGCAATTTCTTCAATTGTATTTTACGGTACTCCAAATCTTTTTCCTCTGCATTTAGTATGTTGTCGTCTCCGGTACTTGCCATGTTACTAATCAGCATTCGGCTTTCGACCCTTTGTTTCAGGTTTATATAAGCATCGAGTGTTACATCGGGCCAGAAGTTGACCATGGTAATATTAGAGTTTATCGAGCCTATCCTATCTATTCTCCCAAATCGTTGAATTATCCTAACGGGGTTCCAGTGAATATCATAGTTAATCAGGTAATCACAATCTTGCAAATTTTGCCCTTCTGAAATACAATCTGTGGCTATCAGTACATCAATGCCCTCCGTAATCTCAGGGTAAATCTGCGCCTTACTTTTTGATATAGGTGAAAAGCATGTTAGCAAAGCATTTAAGTCCGTTGGTATTTCTTTGGTAGTACACTGCCTTTTAGAGCCTGTAATTAGAGCAGAATTAATACCGTAATTGCTTTTCAAAAAGTCCTTTAAGCTTTTGTACAGGTAATTGGCGGTATCGGCAAATGCAGTAAAAACTATAACTTTTTTATTGTTGGGATTTAACGGGTTCTCAATTTTCGCAGATAGAATATTCTTTAGGTGTTCAAGTTTCAAATCTTTCTCCCCAAACACCTTTTTTATGTCTTCCAGCAATGAATTCAAGATGTTCAAATCAGCGGAAAGGTCTTCATTCCATCTCATTAAATCCATATCGCCAATACGCACCTTCACTTTTTTTCCAATAATATTTTCTTCGTCACCCCAATCTGCATCCCAGTCTAATTCCTCGGCATCAGGATCAATCTGAACACCTGAATAGGTTTCGGTAGCCCCTTTTTCAATAGCCTTTAGGGTATCTGTAATTTGCCCTAAAACATTCTCCACCGTTAAGCGGAATGAATCAACAGAGCTTTCAATTCGCTTGAGTAAATTAATTCGCATTAAAACTTGTAAATGGATAACTTAATTAAAGAGGAAGCAAAACAAAAGAGAGAAATGGGGAAGGAAAAGTGATGCAATTATGGCAAAGTAAAGTAAAAGGGGGCTTCGGCTCCCTTTTTTTGTCGTGGAAATGTTTGTGTCCTACTAAATATGAGTACATTGGAATGAAAATTTATCATTTATGAGTAACTCTATTTATAAGAGACAAGAGACTTTAAATAATAAACTTATAGGTATAGGCGTTTAGATCGCAATAATGTAGCTTTGCCTTATGGAGAGGCGAATTACCTTTGCAGGTGTGAATTCAATTATGTTCCACCAACGGTTTAAAACAGACGACGACTG
>CAIYTJ010000177.1 GCA_903929065.1 uncultured Bacteroidales bacterium
GATCTAGTCTGAAACTGTAGAAGCAACAGACACAATTGTTGTGAACAAAAAAGAAGAAAAGAACCGAAATGAAATGCTTAACGCATCTTCTCCTTCGCAACCAAGGCAAATCAATATTGGTATTCCTCCGGGAGGAGATCTACTGATTATGGAAAACGGTGTACCTGGAGTTTATAGTTTTTTCCCTCAAATTGTTACTTCTGTATGGAAAAATGATGCTAGTACTGGTCGAATAGGCTTACTTTCGCTGGCTGAAGGTGCCCTTACTTTTGGTAAAATCGGATTTTGTGTGGATTCGTATGACAGAGAACCCGGATCAAAGTTTAAAGGATTTTTTCAAGCAAAAGTAAATAACTTTGGGTCTTTGATCTATAGTGGAAATATCTCCGGACCGATAGGTACGAAAGGTTGGGGGTATATACTCGGTATGCATGAGACTTATGGGCAAAAGAATGGAATTAACAGAGGTTATGATCGTTGGTCCGACGAAAGAATGGAAATGTTCAAAGCCGGTATTTCTAAAAAATACAAAAATGGAAATGTGAACCTTTTGTATAAACACGCTGTAGAATATTTGGATATAAACAACAACCTACCGTTTATTTATCAAGGAAATGGTAATTTTACCGAAATGTCAGGATTTAATTTAGGTATGGATAGTTATACTTTAGCATCCGGCAACAGTGCTTATGCAGATTCAAACACAAAAAAATCAGTCAAGTATAATATGGGAGATCCAAATTTTAATAATACTACTTCGGATGCTCTCTATTTGAATGGAAATCACAACTTTAAAAATGGATTTAAATTGATGTACACATCAATGTATATGCATTCGAAAGCTCCTTTCCTTATCCAGTTTCCATTAAGTTTGGGGACTGCTACAACCGATGCAAATAATCAATTCTTTATGCATGGAACTACTACAGCTTATGCCGGTTATGCTCAACAGGTAGTTACTCAATACATTGAACCAACCGAGATAAACACTTCACTAACCCGTGTGGAACTTACCAAGAAATTTGGTGATCATAGTTTAAGACTTGGTTTGACTGAGCAGTACTATGCTACAGGTCTACAAAAGACAAACCAGGCCATGTATTACCAAACTGCAACAGCTACTCCACAGTTGCTGGATTGGAAAACATATGTACCTGCGTATCATATATTCGCTCAAGCTACTAATGCCGACGGAATAATAACTATAACAGGTAGTGAAGCCAAAGTTACAACAAATAAAACAGCCTTGTACCTCTCGGATGATTTCAAAATAGGCAAAGTATTTGACATCACGGTGGGTGGTCGTATAGAAAAAGAAGATGATCAGGAAACCCATGATCAATATGCTAATTCGTATATTTTCGACAGACCACTTATGGTAACAAACTTTAAGAACAAATTTAATAAAGTGGGTGTAGCAAGTTTCGTAGCAAAAGTAACACATGACTTCGGTTTTCTGGGTGATGTAACATATAACGATTACCTTAACAGATACTATGATTATCCAACTGATCAAAAAGATGCATTAGGAAATCCAATTACAACCACAACTTCAATTACAGATGCAAGTGGAGCAACACAGAAAGTTCCTGTAGCTCAGACAACAGTGGCTAAGACAAATCAAATTCAAGTGTTGTTTTTAGGTGGAGGTATTTACTATAACCATGGTGATTTAATTAGTATTGTGTCAAAGGTTACAAGTAGTCAAAAACTAAATAACATTACTAGTATGGATATATATGACCCATCTGATGTAAATCATATTACAAAGATGAATGTCAATCCGATTATTTACGATATCAAAACAC
>CAIYTJ010000178.1 GCA_903929065.1 uncultured Bacteroidales bacterium
CAACCTTCGCATTTCGACAATTCGCCACGTAGGCGTTTCTCAACCAGCATTTTAATTCTGTCCTGAAGTGCCGGAATGCGGATGTTTTCAATCACATCGTTGGTAAAGGCAAACATAAGCAACAACCGGGCTTCGGCTTCAGAAATTCCGCGTGCTTGCATATAAAACTTAGCGGTTTCGTCCAGTGAACCAATAGTTGCTCCGTGAGAACATTTTACATCGTCGGCATAAATTTCAAGCTGCGGTTTGGTTCGCATTTTAGCCGTTTTATTCAATAAAATATTGCGATTTGTCTGAAAAGCTGCCGTTTTCTGAGCGTCTTTTGCCACATAAAGTTTACCGGTAAATCCGCCTTTTGCTTCACCATCAAGCACATACTTGAATAATTCCTGACTGTTGCAATTCGGTTTGTTGTGAATCACTGATGTAAAATTATCGACCTGTTGGTTTTTGTCGCCAATAACCATTCCGCAAAGCAATGTATCACAATGTTCGCCATCCAAATCTATTTCGATGGTATTGCGGGTTATGCCGTTGTGAAGCGTAATTACATTTCCCAGCACAGTTGAGGAATCGCTTTGGTCAATCAGCAAAGATGATAAATTGGTAGTTTTAACGTGTGTATTTTCCAGTTTGTAATGTTCGTAAGTGGCATTTTCTCCGACAAAAACTTCAGTAACGCGATTCGAAAGAAAACGGACTTCATCCATGGTGTGGTCGCAAACCAGCAATTGCGCTTTGGAACCTTTTTCCAGAATAATGAGATTATGACTTACAGCCATAAAATCAACATCGGAACGCATGATGTTTATTAACTGAACCGGTTTGTCAAACACTACGTTTTCAGGCACATACATAAAAAAACCGTCCTGAGCAAAAGCACCGTTGAAAGCTAGCAAACCGTCCTTTTTCTTTGAACTGAGTTTACCAAAATAATCTTTGATAAGTTCAGGATTGGTTTCAGCAACCTGTTTTACACTGCCGATAATCACACCTTCGGGAAGTTCTGAATTTCGCGGATCATTCACCGGATAAAAAGCATCATTCACTACAAAATACAGGTAAGAATGAATTCCCGGAACATCGCATTTAAACACATCATACGGATTCACCGGAATCGGTAGCCGGTTGATATTTAAACCATAATCAACCGATAACGGTTCTTTTAAATCGGAATATTTATAATCTTCCAGAGCTTTGGTCGGGAAACCTATCTTTTCGAATAATGCAAAAGCATCATCGCGCAAGATGTTCATCAAGGAAGCCGAATGCTTTTTAATGCTTTCGTGATTTGATTTGTATAAGTCGATATATTGTTGTTCCATTGTTTTACCACTAAGAAACTAAGTAACACTTAGATTCACTAAGCTTTTTTTTATTTTTGATTATTCTTTTGGTAGATTTGCAAACTTTTCTGTTACAAGTGACACTAATCCTTGAGAAGTGATATTCAAACAGTTAAAGTTTATCAGCAATCCTTTAGGAATACCTGTCAATTTCAAATAAGATAATAATTGAGCTTTAAAAAGTGGAATTATTTCTTCAACAGCTTTTAACTCAACGATTATACACTCATTTACAAGAATATCTAATCGTAATTCATTTTTTAAAAGTTTCCCTTTATAAACGAGTGGAATTTTCTCCTGAGCTAAAACTTCAAAACCATTCAATTTCAATTCCTCAATAAAGCATTCTTCATAAATTGACTCTAAAAGACCTGGACCTAATTGTTTATGTACCTCAATAGCACACGAAACAACTTTATATGCCAGATCATTTAGCTCTTTTTGTGTCATCAGTCGATATTATTTTGGATATTATGACTAAGTGAATCTAAGTGTTACTTAGTATCTTAGTGGTTAAATCTCTTCAACTTCCTTTTTAATCCAGTCGTAGCCTTTTTCTTCTAATTCTAATGCAAGTTCTTTGCCTCCGGTTTTCACTATCCGGCCGTCATACAACACATGAACAAAATCAGGGATAATATAATCCAGCAACCGTTG
>CAIYTJ010000179.1 GCA_903929065.1 uncultured Bacteroidales bacterium
ATCTAGATGATTTGATTGATATTAAAGCACACTGGAAACTGTTCGGAGAACTCGTTGCTGCATTTTTTCTAATTGTAGTCTCACCGGATGATATTCGTTTGACAAACCTTCATGGTTTTTTAGGAATACACCATTTGTCATTGGTTACCAGTTATTTGTTGTCATTTTTTGTTTTTGTAGTAATTATCAATGCGTTAAATTTGATTGATGGTATTGATGGTCTTGCATCAGGTTTGGGTATTTTATATAGTCTGTTTTTTGCTTATTATTTCAGCAAAACCGGAAGTATAAATCTTTCAATTTCAGCTTATGCAATGGCAGGTTCTTTGTCTGTATTTTTTTTATATAATGTTTTCGGTACTAAAAATAAGATTTTTATGGGTGATTCCGGATCTTTGTTATTAGGATATATGATAACGCTTTATGTTTTTAAATTCTGTGAGATGAATGCCTACCCTGAGGTTTATCAGGTAAGCGCTGAATATCATATGTCTGCAGCTCCTGCAGTTGCCATCTGTGTGCTTTCAGTGCCTTTATTTGACACAATTAGGGTTATGCTAACTCGTATTAAAAAAGGAGTATCTCCGTTTCACCCGGATAAAAACCATATTCATCATTTACTGCTTAAAACAGGTCTTAAGCATAAACAAGTTACTTATTTATTAATATTAATATCTATTGCATACATTGGTTTGGGATATATCGGTCGTGAATGGCCAATATGGTTATTGTCGCTTATTGCATTTATTATAGCTATAATTCTTACCGAAATTCTTTGGACCATTGTAAATAAGAAAGCTCAAAAAGGTGAATTAAGTGATATTTAGTAATTTTTTTTCAACCATCTTTTTCTGACACTTACAACTATATAATGATTTCTGTTGAACAACTTACCGTCGAATTTGGCGGATCTCCGCTTTTTGATGAAATTAGTTTTTTAGTCAATCCGAAAGATAAAATTGCCCTTGTTGGTAAAAACGGCGCAGGCAAAACCACCTTACTCCGCATTTTTGCGGGTAAACAGCTCCCAACAAAAGGTAAAATAACCATTCCGAAAGATCTTATTATTGGATATTTGCCCCAGCACATGATTCATAACGAAGGCACCACGGTGATGCAGGAAGCGGAAAAGGCTTTTGAGCATATTACTGAATTGCAGGTCGAAATTGAACGAATGAATGTGGAACTGTCCGAGCGTACAGATTATGAAAGTAATGATTACCACGAATTGCTTGACCGGCTGACACATGCCAATGAACATCTTCAAATAGTAGGGAATGGTAATTTCTATGCTGAAATTGAAAAAACATTGCTTGGGTTGGGTTTTTTGCGTTCGGATTTTGAAAGACAATGTTCAGAATTCAGCGGTGGCTGGCGAATGCGCATTGAACTGGCCAAAATTTTGCTTCTTAGTCCTGACGTGTTACTGTTAGATGAACCAACTAACCATCTGGATATTGAGTCCATCCAATGGCTCGAAAACTTCCTGACTACTTCGAATAGTGCGGTTCTGTTAGTTTCGCACGACCGGGCTTTTATCGATGCTGTAACCACCCGAACCATTGAAATTTCATTGGGAAAGATCTATGATTATAATGTCAATTATTCCAAATATGTAGAATTGCGTGTTGAGCGGCATGATCAACAGGTTCGGGCGTACGAAAATCAGCAGAAACTGATTGCAGATACCGAAGAATTTATTGCCCGTTACCGTTATCAGGCCACCAAGGCAGTACAGGTACAATCACGCGTTAAACAACTCGAAAAACTGGTGCGTTTGGAAGTGGATTTGGAAGATAATTCCCGCCTGAGCTTGAAATTTCCGCCAGCTCCGCGTTCCGGAAGCATTCCAGTGGAAATGGATAAACTCTCCAAAGCCTATGGAAGTCATTTGATTCTTGATAACATCGGGATGATTATCAACCGGGGCGAAAAAGTGGCGTTCGTTGGGAAAAATGGGGAAGGAAAAAGTACGCTGGTTAAGTGTATCATGAATGAAATTGAATATTCAGGTACGTTGAAACTCGGGCATAACGTGAAAATTGGATATTTCGCACAAAATCAGGCTTCTTTGCTGGACGAAAGCCGTACAGTCTTTGAAACAATTGATTATGTGGCTGTGGGCGATATCCGCACGAAAATTCGTGATATTTTAGGTGCATTTATGTTTGGCGGTGAAGCTTCGGATAAGAAGGTGAAAGTACTTTCGGGTGGCGAACGCAGCCGACTGGCAATGATTCGTTTGCTGCTTGAACCGGTCAACCTGCTTATTTTGGATGAGCCGACTAATCACCTCGATATGCGTTCCAAAGATGTACTTAAAGAAGCAATTAAAGCATTTGATGGAACAGTTATAGTGGTATCGCATGACCGTGAATTTCTGGATGGATTGGTTACAAAAGTGTATGAATTTGGCAACAAAAAAGTACGCGAACACATGGGTGGCATTTATGAGTTTCTGCAATATAAAAAAATGGATAGTCTTCGCGAGTTGGAAATTTCAAATTCGTTGAAAGCTGCCACCGATGCAAAAGATAAAGCCGTTTCAGAAAACAAACTTAGTTACGAAGCCCGCAAGGAACTGAACCGAAAGATTAAAAAAGCCGAGAGGGCGGTGGAGGATGTTGAAAAAATTGTATCTTCGCTGGAAGCTGAACTCGCTGAAATGAATAACCAGCTTCAAACGCCTGAGAAAGCTTCTGATAATGAATATATTTTGCTTTACCAGAAAAAGCAACGCGAACTGGAACAGAAAATGTATGAGTGGGAACTGCTTAACGAGGAATTAGAAAACTTAAAAATTGAATAATAATCAGAATGGCAACACTTTATCTTGTACCGACTTCACTGGGTGAAAGCTCGTTCGACAGCATTTTACCTGCAAATAATACTCAAATCGTAACCAATTTGAAGTATTTTATCGTGGAAGATGTTCGCACTGCCCGCCGTTTTCTGAAAAAAGCTAATTCCGCAATAGATATTGATACATTGACCTTTTTTATTTTGAATCAGCATACTTCGCCCGAAGAATTGATTGGTTTTCTAAAACCGATGTTTGAGGGAAATGATATGGGGGTACTTTCCGAAGCGGGTTGTCCTGCCATTGCCGACCCGGGTGCGGATGTCGTTGCAATTGCACAAAGAAATAATTTCACCGTGGTGCCGTTGGTTGGACCTTCGTCTATTTTACTGGGTTTGATGGCTTCCGGTTTTAATGGGCAAAGTTTCGCATTTGCGGGATATTTACCTATTCAACCTGTTGACCGTACCAAAGCGTTGAAAAAGTTGGAGAACAGGGCTTACACCGAAAACCAGTCGCAGATATTTATCGAAACACCTTACCGGAATATGAAAATGGTTGAAGAAATACTTCAAACATGTCAACCAACAACCCTTTTGTGTATTGCAGCAGATATCACACTTTCCACCGAGTTTATCAAAACCAAAACGGTGAAAGAATGGAAAACCCAACTTCCCGACCTGAATAAACGCCCGTGCATTTTCATACTTTATAAATCATGATTCCTTAAAATTTTGTAGATGATGTTCGATTTAAGGTAAATAAGAGCATTAAATCAATTAATAAACTCTATTTTTACACCTAGTTTGCTGAACAAAAATCATCAGGTTAATGAATCGGAAAATTGAACCAAAGCCTCTCACGCTTCAATCAATCATTGAATATTCTGTTCAGCATTTTGCTAAAATGCCATCCGTTTCTTTTGTGGACGGAAAACCGCTGACTTATTCCGAATTAGGTCAAAGAATTGAAGAAACTGCCCTCAGATTATTTTCCTTCGGATTAAAAAAAGGCGATAAAGTCGCACTTTTGAGCCACAATATGCCCAATTGGGTAATTGCCTACTTTTCTGTTGTCTCAAAAGGGTTGATTATTGTTCCCATTTTACCCGATTTTACCCGCGAAGAAATTGAAAATGTGTTGGTTCATTCCGGGTCAAAACTATTATTTATCAGTGAAAGATTACGTTCACGCGTTGAAGGATTAGATTTGCCTTCGCTCAAAGCAAGCATTTTGTTGGATGATTTTTCGTTGATTACTGGCATTGAAAATAATGAAGCCGAAATATCAATTCCAAAAATTAATGTGAAAGAAAACGATACCGCAGCCATAATTTACACTTCAGGAACTACAGGTCGCTCAAAAGGAGTGGTGCTTTCGCATAAAAGCATTGCTTTTGTTGCCATGCAATCATACAGTTTTCAGGCAATCTCAAAAACCGATGTCTTCTTGTCGCTTTTGCCATTGTCGCATACCTACGAAAACACCATCGGACTGATTTATCCGATAATGTATGGAGCATCTATCTTTTATCTGGAAAAACCACCAACTGCAGCTGCTTTATTGCCGGCTTTGAAAAAAATCCGACCGACCATGATGCTTTCCGTACCTCTGATTATGGAAAAACTGTACAAGACCCAGATTCAAAGTAAGTTTACCGGAAACGGGTTTAAACGTATGATTTATAAAACTTCGGTTTTCAGAAAAATAATTCATCATATTGCGGGAAAAAAACTGTATCAGACATTTGGAGGCAGGCTTAAATTCTTCGGAATCGGCGGTGCAAAACTGGATTCACGCGTGGAACGCTTTTTAAAAGAAGCTCGTTTTCCATATGCCATTGGCTATGGTCTAACCGAAACTGCTCCACTTTTGGCCGGTGCAGGAGTTCATCAAACTAAAATACATTCTGCAGGATTTGCCGTTCATGGTGTTGATTTGAAAATAAATAATGCCGATAAAAAAGGAGTCGGAGAGATTTGGGCAAAAGGACCGAACGTGATGAAAGG
>CAIYTJ010000180.1 GCA_903929065.1 uncultured Bacteroidales bacterium
AAAGTACAATGTCAAAATTGATTTTCGTCCGTTTATCAAAGTTGAGCCGATATTAGCCAAGGAATTCAGAACTCAACGCGTTTCCATCTTAGATTATACGGCCATTATTTTTAATGCTCGTCATGGAATTGACCATTTTTTCAGACTTTGTGAAGAAATGCGTGTGACAATTCCAGAAACAATGAAGTATTTCTGTGTCTCAGAAAGTGTTGCTTTATATTTGCAACGCTACATCCATTATCGCAAACGCAAAGTTTTTTATGGTGCATCCGGCAAACTGGCCGATTTGGTGGTTATTATGAATAAACATACCGAAGAAAAATATCTTTTCATTACTTCGGATGTGCAAAATGAAGATACCATGGTAACCCTTGAAAAGGCAAAGATAACTTATACAAAAGCAATAATGTATAAAACTGTCAGCAACGATTTTGGTCCGGATGAGGAATTTAATTATGATATGTTGTTGTTTTTCAGCCCTATGGGAATTGGTTCCCTTTTGAAAAATTTTCCTGATTTTGTTCAGGGCGACATTCAAATCGGATGTTTTGGTGCTACTACAGCTCAGGCTGTTCGCGATGCAGGATTACGATTAGATATTGAAGCTCCACTACCAGGTGTGCCATCTATGACAATGGCATTGGAGAATTTTATGAAAGAATATACAAAGAAGGCTCGAAAATAAGTTGACCAAGAATTAATTTTGCTATCCCAAAAGTATCGAAGAATTTCAGTACTTTTGGGATAGTTTATTTTTACAAAGCATGGAGCACCCAAATTCTTTTCCAAAATCAGAGCATTTATATGGCGAAAAACGTATAGCCCGGGTTTTTACTCAGGGTGAAGCTTTTATTTGCTATCCATTGCGTGTGGTCTTTTTGATTGATAAAAAATCCGATACAGAACCAGTTCAAGTGATGGTGAGTGTACCAAAAAAGCGATTTAAAAGAGCTGTAAAGAGAAACCGGATAAAAAGGTTGATGCGGGAAGCATATCGACTTAATAAAGAATCTTTCGTGCAAAATCTTATCGAAAAGCAATTACAAATTCAAATAGCATTCAATTATGTATCGGATGAAGAATTGGATTTCATTGCCATTGAAAAGAAAATGAAAATTGCTCTCCAAAAATTAATTGAAAAAATTGAACCTTTATCAGATTTAAATTGTTGATATATAGGCTATTTTAATATGAAAAAGATGCTGCAATTTATATTCTTACTTCCGGTGTATTTTTACAAATACAGCATTTCGCCTTTATTCCCTGCACGATGCCGTTATTCTCCAACATGTTCACAATACACTATTGATGCCGTTAAGAAATACGGAGTTATAAAAGGTGGATGGTTAGCAGCAAAGCGGATTAGCAGTTGTCATCCATGGGGTGGTAGTGGTTACGACCCTGTTCCCTAATATAATTCAGGTCACATATTTTTCTTAAAATGCCGCAAATTTGATTATTTTTTAAAATAAAAATATATCTTTGCGGGTTGCATAATTTATGAATACTTATCAAAATTGAATAGTAAGATTAAAAATATTGCGTTCTATCCCTTCTCACTGCTCTATGGAGTAGTGACAGCTATTCGTAATTGGTTATTCAATCAGGAGATATTAAAAAGTACAACTTTTCAAATACCTATCATTTGTATAGGTAATTTGTCAGTTGGTGGAACTGGCAAAACTCCTCACACTGAATTTGTTATAGGACATTTGCAAAATGAATGGCAAACTGCAATGTTAAGTCGCGGATATAAAAGGATAACAAAAGGCTTCCGTTTGGCAGATGAAAGTTCGAGTAGTCAAACAATTGGTGATGAGCCGTATCAAATTTTTAGGAAGTTTCCTGCTATAAAGGTCGCGGTTGATGAAAAAAGAGTTCAAGGAGTTAAACGGTTAATTGAAACTTTTCCGGAATTGCAGCTTGTAGTACTTGATGATGCTTACCAACATCGATATATACATGCCGGTTTTTCGATATTATTGACAGATTTTTCCAATCTGTATACACAAGATTTAATGTTGCCGGCCGGAACTTTACGCGAATGGAAAAGCGGTAGCAAAAGAGCTGATATAATTGTAGTTACAAAATGTCCGGTCGATTTGAAACCGATTGATATGAGGATTATTGAAACGGAAATAAAACCGGAAACTAATCAATTATTATTCTTTTCTACTTATATTTATGATGAAATAATTCCTGTTTTTTATGAACAAGAAACTGAATCATGGACTTTTGATAAAATAAAGGAGTTAAAATCGGCTGTTTTGTTGATTGCAGGAATTGTATCACCCGAGCCAATTGTTGAGCAGATTACAAAATACACAAATGAAGTTGAAACACTTTTCTTTGAGGATCATCATGCCTTTCAGTCAAAAGATTATTCCTTGATTAAGAGTAAGTTTGATGAGCTAAAATCAGATGATAAAATTATTTTAATGACTGAAAAAGATGCGTCTCGAATAGTTTCTGATCCAAACTTTCCAGAATCATTAAAATCCCGAACTTTCGCAATGCCAATACGTGTCGAAATATTAAACAAACAAGAAACATTATTCATTCAAAAAATCAAAAATTATGTTGTTGAAAATTCAAGAAACTGCTGATTTCCTTCGCTCAAAAATTTCTTCAAATCCTAAAACCGGAATTATCCTTGGAACCGGTTTGGGAAATCTGGTTACTCAAATTACCGATAAAACTGAGATCCCTTACGAAATAATTCCAAATTTTCCAGTTTCCACTGTCGAAGGTCACAGCGGGAAACTCATTGTTGGAAAACTTGGCGGAGTTGATGTACTGGCCATGCAAGGTCGTTTTCATTATTACGAAGGGTATGATATGAAAGCAGTTACTTTTCCTGTTCGGGTAATGAAAGCGTTGGGAATCGAAACATTGTTGGTTTCAAATGCATCAGGTGGAGTAAATCCTGATTTTGAAATAGGCGATTTGATGATTATTACAGATCATATTAATCTTTTCCCTGAACACCCGTTGCGAGGAAAGAATTTCAACGAATTAGGAACTCGTTTTCCCGATATGAGTGAAGCTTACTCAAAAGAATTGATAGCAAAAGCTAAAGAAATTGCAGCAAAACACAGCATAAAAGTGGTGGAAGGCGTTTATGTCGGTACTACAGGTCCTACTTTTGAAACTCCGGCTGAATATCGCTATTTCCGCAATATAGGAGCAGATGCTGTTGGAATGAGCACTGTTCCGGAAGTTATCGTTGCAAATCATGCAGGAATAAAGTGTTTTGGAATTTCTATTGTGACCGACTTAGGTGTTCCGGGTAAAATTGTAGAAGTAAGCCACGAGGAAGTTCAGGAAATTGGAAATTCTGTTCAGCCGCTAATGACTTTGATAATGAAAGAATTGATTAGTTGAACAATCCCATGAAGAAATAAACAGAGCGATGATTATTTAAAATCATCGCTCTGTTTTTATTTATTGAATTACTCCGACTTTCTTTAAAAAACTCATCATGGCTTTGCTGAGTTCTGATTTCTTTTCTTTATCAAATCCACCGTGTTTGCCGCCATCAACTGTTATAAATTCATTATAAACTCCTGCATCATCCAGTTTTTTGTGAAGTTTTACCGATTGTTCATACGGAACAATAGGATCAGCATTTCCATGAACAATGAAAACTGGTGGATTTGTTTTGCTAATATATGAAACCGGAGAAATTGAAGCTCTGAATTTTACATCTTCCACTTTATCACCCATCCAATTCAACAATGATTTATATGTATAGAACTTATCAGTTTTGTCAATAAAATCAGAAGGTGCATAATTACTTATAATGGCAGCCACTTTCATGTTTTCATTGCCAACACAATTTGTATCGAAGCGACGATCATTTTCCAACAATCCACCCATTAAAGCCAGGTGGGCTCCTGCCGAGCCACCCATAAGTACAATACGTTTAGGATCAATATTTAGTTCTTTAGCATGAATGATTAAATAATTCATGGCAGTGCGAATATCTTCAATTGCACCCGGTGCTTTGGCAACATCAACCAACCGATATTCTACATTTGCAACTGCGAATCCGGCTTTAAAAAAAGTATTAAAACCGCCTTGAGCTTCCTTGGTTCCATGATTCCAACCACCACCATGTATGTTGATAATTATTGGAGTTGGATTTTGATTTTTTGGATTGAAATATACATCCATACGTCCATCCCAACCGTTCACCTTTGAATAAATCAAATCAATTTTCGATTCATATCCTGTGGGATATTCTACTTTTTTAATTTCAGTTTCTTGTGCCGTTAAGTTCAGACATATTAAAATAATAGAGAAAATAAAGAAAATAAATTTTTTCATATTAAATAAATTGAGGTAAATAATATTTGATTGGTCGACCAATAACATAGTGAGCCAAAAATAGATGAAAAATAGCAGTTCAGACAATCTAAAAATATGTTTCGCAACACAAAAACAACAAACGGAATGACTAACAAAAGCCATTCCGTTTATATTTATAAAATGATTTGTAAGATTAGCCTACAATTTTTCTAAACAAGTTCTTCATATTCACTAAATCACCGATTATTTTGTGCAAATCGGCAATGGCAACACGCTCCTGTTTCATTGTATCGCGATAGCGAATAGTTACACAATTATCTTGTAAAGTATCATGGTCAACAGTAATGCAGAATGGAGTTCCGATTGCATCCTGACGGCGGTACCGTTTCCCGATGGAATCTTTTTCATCATACCCACATTTGAAATCAAACTTCAAATCATCCATAATTTCGCGAGCTTTTTCGGGAAGTCCGTCTTTTTTCACCAACGGTAAAATAGCTGCTTTAATTGGAGCCAATACAGGTGGCAAAGTTAATACAACACGAGTTTCACCGCCTTCAAGCCCTTCTTCTTTATATGAAGCCGCCATGATTGAAAGGAACGTACGATCTACCCCAATGGAAGTTTCAATAACGAATGGAACGTATGATTGATTCAATTCCGGATCAAAATATTTGATATTTTTGCCCGAAAATTTCTCGTGACTGCTTAAATCGAAGTCTGTACGTGAGTGAATTCCTTCCACTTCCTTGAAACCAAAAGGCATTTCGAATTCAATATCGGTTGCCGCATTGGCATAATGAGCCAGTTTGTCGTGATCGTGAAAACGGTATTTTTGGTCACCAAGTCCAAGGGCTTTGTGCCATTTCAGGCGGAATTCTTTCCAGTGTTCAAACCATTTCATTTCTTCACCGGGACGAACAAAAAACTGCATTTCCATTTGTTCAAATTCGCGCATACGGAAAATAAACTGACGGGCAACAATTTCATTTCGGAATGCTTTACCAATCTGGCAAATTCCAAACGGAATTTTCATACGACCGGTTTTTTGAACATTCAGAAAGTTCACGAAAATTCCTTGCGCTGTTTCCGGTCGAAGATAAATTTTCATTGCGCCATCGGCTGTTGAGCCCATTTCGGTAGAGAACATCAGGTTGAACTGACGAACATCGGTCCAGTTACGCGTTCCGCTTATCGGGCAAACCACTTCGTAATCTTCAATAATGGCTTTCAGTTCGGCTAAATCCGAATCGTTCAGAGCTTTCACAAAACGCGCGTGAATTTCGTCACGTTTAGCCTGATTTTCTAGAACACGTTCGTTGGTTGAGCGGAAAACAGCTTCGTCAAAGCTTTCACCAAACCGTTTGGCTGCTTTTTCAACTTCTTTGTTGATTTTATCATCATATTTTGCCAGCAAATCTTCAATCAATACATCGGCACGGTAGCGTTTTTTGCTGTCCTTGTTGTCAATCAATGGATCGTTGAATGCATCAACGTGGCCTGAAGCTTTCCAAGTTGTTGGGTGCATAAAGATGGCTGCATCAAGTCCAACAACGTTTTCGTTTAGCAACACCATGCTGTCCCACCAGTATTTTTTGATGTTGTTTTTTAATTCAACACCATTCTGACCGTAGTCATAAACGGCACCAAGACCGTCGTATATTTCGCTCGAAGGAAACACGAAACCATATTCTTTGCAATGCGCAATTAGTTTTTTAAAAACATCTTCTTGTGAAGCCATAATATATTAGTTACCGTTATGAGTTACAATAATTTACAAAAGGGACAATTTCTATTAAATTTGTCTTGAAAATTGAGGTGCAAAGTTACTATTTTTTTTGTATTTTTGTGGATTGAATTTGAAAAAAGCCCTCTTAATATGAGCACAGACGAAATAATTGAAGCTGAAAACGACGAAAACGAAACTACTGGCGCAGCCGAAGAAATCGTAAATGAAGTTGAATCTGCTGCGCATTCTACTTATAAAGTTCCTAAAATTACTGATGATGCTGTAAAACACCATCTTTCGGGCATGTACCAAAACTGGTTTTTGGACTATGCCTCGTATGTAATTTTGGAACGTGCCGTACCCGATATTTATGATGGGTTGAAACCGGTTCAGCGGCGTATTCTTCACTCAATGAAGCGATTGGATGATGGTCGATATAATAAGGTGGCGAATATTGTGGGTCACACCATGCAATTTCACCCACACGGCGATGCTTCCATTGGCGATGCGCTGGTTCAACTCGGACAAAAAGATTTGCTGATTGATTGCCAGGGAAACTGGGGAAATATACTTACCGGCGACGGTGCTGCTGCACCACGTTATATCGAAGCGCGTTTGTCAAAATTTGCGCTCGAAACCGTTTTCAATCCGAAAACTACCGAATGGCGGTCGTCCTACGACGGACGAAACAAGGAACCGGTAACACTTCCGGTAAAATTCCCGTTGCTGCTGGCACAGGGAGTTGAAGGAATTGCCGTAGGTTTGAATTCTAAAATCCTCCCGCATAATTTCAACGAATTGTGCGATGCTTGTATTGCCGATTTGCGTGGAGAAGAATTTGTACTTTTTCCTGATTTTCAGACAGGTGGCTCTATTGATGTTGCCCGTTACAACGATGGTGAACGTGGCGGTGCGGTGAAAATTCGGGCAAAAATCGGAAAGCTGGATAACAAGACATTGGTTATCAGTGAAATTCCCTTTGGAACAAACACTTCCAAACTGATTGAATCCATAATCAGAGCCAGCGATAAAGGCAAAATTAAAATACGGAAAGTGGATGATAATACCTCAGCCAATGTTGAAATTCTGGTACATTTGATTCCGGGTTCGTCATCCGATAAAACGATTGATGCACTTTATGCTTTTACCGATTGTGAATTAAGCATTTCACCCAATTGCTGCGTGATTCATAACAACAAACCCCGGTTTATGGGCATTTCCGAAATGCTTAGGGTGAGTTGCCAGCATACGATGGATTTATTGGAAGCCGAACTGGAAATTCAAAAAGCGGAATTAAAGGAGCAGTTGTTCTTCACGTCGCTCGAAAAAATATTTATTGAAAACCGGATTTATAAGGACAAAGGTTTCGAAGACAGTACTTCGCAAGATGCTGTCATTGAGCATATCGATAAACGACTGGAGCCATTTAAAAAGGATTTTATCCGCGAAATTACACGCGAAGACTTTTTGAAATTGCTTGAAATTAAAATGATGCGCATCACCAAGTTCGATTCGGACAAGGCAAACGATACGTTGATTTCCATTCAGAAAAAAATCGATGAAATTGATTTTAATCTGGATCATATTGTTGATTTTACCATTGCATGGTACGAAAATCTGAAAAATAAATACGGAAAAGATTATCCGCGTAAGACTGAAATCCGCAATTTTGAAACTATTGTGGCAACCAAAGTGGTGGAAGCCAATGAGAAATTGTATGTCAATTACGATGAAGGTTTTATCGGAACATCGCTGCGTAAGGACGAATTTGTTTGCAACTGTTCGGACATTGACGATATTATTATTTTCTTCAAAGATGGAAAATATAAAATTGTAAAAGTGGCGGATAAGATATTTGTCGGCAAGAATATTCTTCATGTTGATGTGTTCAAAAAGAACGATAAACGGACGGTTTACAACTGCGTCTATCGCGATAGTAAAACCGGACCCTATTACATTAAACGCTTTGCTGTAAATGGTATCACGCGCGACAAAGAATATGACATTACGCAGGGAACTGCCGGATCTAAAGTGATTTATTTCACCATGAATCCAAACGGCGAAGCTGAAGTAATACGTGTTGCTTTGAAGCCGAAACCCCGCCTTTTCAAACTGAATTTTGAGAAAGATTTCAGCGAAATTGCCATCAAAGGACGCCAGTCGATGGGAAATATCCTGACAAAAAATGATATTCAGAAAATCACATTAAAACAAAAAGGCGGTTCAACACTTGGCGGCCGCATGGTTTGGTTCGACCGTGATGTATTGCGCCTAAATTACGATAATCGCGGAGAATTTTTGGGAGAATTCCTGAGCGAAGATTTGATTTTGATTATTTCGGCCAAAGGAGAATATTATACTTCAAGTTTTGATTTGAACAACCACTACGAAAAAGACATTCTGGTGATTGAGAAATTCGATTCAAATAAAGTCTGGTCGGTGGCATTGTGGGATGCGGAACAAAAATTCTATTACCTGAAACGCTTCCAGTTTGAACCGAGCCAGAAACTACAAAACTTTTTGGGCGATAATTCCGAATCGAAGTTGATGTTGATGACCGATGTGGATTATCCGCGTTTTGAGGTTGTTTATGGTGGAAATGATGCCTACCGCGAAGCTCTGGTGGTGGATGCCGAGGAATTTATCAGCGTGAAGAGTTTCAAAGCCAAAGGAAAGCGTCTGACGACTTTTGAGGTGGAAACTATCAACGAGTTGGAACCGGTTCGGTTTAAAGAAAAAGTGGAAGTGCCTGCTGAAGATGAAAAATCCTCTGAAGATGAAACTGAGCCTTCAGAAGATATGGTTTTAGAAGAAACTGAGATTAATAGTGTTGAAGATGGTACAGAAACTGAAGTTTTTGCAGAAGAAATTCCGGAAGTTGAAGAAATAATAATTCCGGCAGCCGCAGAAATTGCAGCACCAAAATCTCCCAAAGAAAAAGCGATAAAAGTTCCGAAAGAAAAGCCTGCTAAAACGCAAAAAAAGGAAGCTGTAGAACCCGACGAAACAACTGATTCGAAGAAGAATACCGATGATCCAAACGGTCAGCTGACCTTGTTCTAATTCCATTTTTTTCGAACTAAATCTTCTTAAAAGTGTTACATATAACTTGCAAAAGTAGATGATTTATAGTAAAAATTTTCTAATTTTGCACCTCATTTCATCATCCAATCGTAAATTGTAAATAAACAAATGGCAAAAGAATTTAAATATCAGGAACCTTTCCCACTCGGAAAAGACAAGACCGAATATTATCTGTTGAGTAAAGAATTCGTTTCGGTATCGCACTTTGATGGAAAAGAAGTTCTTAAAGTAGAACCGGAAGCGCTTACCTTGCTGGCATGTACCGCTATGCGTGATTGTTCGTTTTTGCTTCGTCGCGATCATCAGGCACAAATTGCAAAAATCCTTACCGACCCGGAAGCCAGCGAAAACGATAAATATGTAGCAGTTACCATGCTTCGCAATGCCGAAATTGCTGCAAAAGGTATTTTGCCTTTCTGCCAGGATACCGGAACCGCAACTGTTTATGCCAAAAAAGGAAATAATGTCTGGACAAACGGTACCGATGAAGAAGCGTTGTCGAAAGGAATCTACGAAACATATACCGAAGAAAACCTGCGCTACTCACAAAATGCAGCGTTGAACATGTACGACGAGGTGAATACTGGCACAAACCTGCCGGCACAAATAGATTTGATGGCAAGTCATGGAAACGAATACAAATTTCTGTTTATTGCCAAAGGCGGTGGTTCGGCCAATAAATCATATTTGTTTCAGGAAACAAAAGCACTGTTGAATCCTGTTTCGTTGGAAAAATTTCTGACAGAAAAAATGAAATCGTTGGGAACAGCTGCTTGCCCACCGTATCACATTGCCTTTGTAATTGGTGGAACGTCAGCTGACGCAACCATGAAAGCAGTGAAGTTGGCAGCAACGAAATATTACGATGAACTTCCAACCGAAGGAAATGAACTTGGACAATCGTTCCGTGACATTGAAATGGAACAAAAAATCCTGAAACAAGCTCAGGCTTCGGGCATTGGAGCTCAGTTTGGAGGAAAGTATTTTGCTCACGATATACGCATTGTGCGCCTTTCGCGCCATGGTGCATCGTGTTTTGTAGGTATGGCGGTTTCGTGTTCTGCCGATCGCAACATCAAAGGAATTATCAATAAAGATGGTATTTGGGTTGAAAAACTGGAAGAAAATCCGGGTCGTTTTATTCCGGAAGAATTTCGTCATCAAGGCGAAGGAAATGCCGTTCATATCGATTTGAATCAACCGATGAAAGATATTTTAGCTATATTGACAAAATATCCGGTTGCCACGCGTTTATCACTGACAGGAACTATTGTCGTTGGTCGCGATATTGCCCACGCCAAGCTGAAAGAAGTGCTGGATTCAGGAAAACCGCTGCCTCAATACCTGAAAGACCACCCGATTTATTACGCCGGTCCGGCTAAAACTCCGAAAGGAATGGCTTCCGGTTCGTTTGGACCTACCACTGCCGGCCGCATGGATTCATACGTGGATTTATTTCAGGAAAACGGCGGCAGCATGATTATGATTGCCAAAGGCAATCGCAGCGAACAGGTAACTACAGCTTGCAAGAAGCATGGAGGTTTCTATCTCGGTTCAATTGGTGGTCCGGCAGCAATTTTGGCGGAACAAAATATCAAAAAAGTGGAATGCCTTGAATATCCGGAACTGGGAATGGAAGCTATTTGGAAAATTGAAGTGGAAAATTTCCCGGCATTTATTCTGGTGGATGACAAAGGAAATGATTTCTTCAAACAAATTAAATCGAATCAGGTTTGCTAACATAATAAAACAAGAACGGTTGTCATACGGCAACCGTTCTTGTTTTATTAATCCAATCTTTTTCTAATTCCGATATTAAAATTGATGCCCGGCTGATTCAGTCCACCGTAATCGGCATAACTCGCGTTGAGAATGTTGTTCAGATCACCGAACAGGTCAAAAGTCCGGCTTTTCCAAAGAAACAGGCAATCGAGCAGGGCATAAGGCGCAAAGCTGCGAACCACATTTTTGGCGTCGGTATACGTTCCAGTCCGGTCATAATAGCCAACGTTCCACGTTGCTGACAAGCGACTCCAAATATCGTGATTAACCGATACCGAAATTTTATTTCGCAAAAAATCAAGCACGTATTTCGAATCGAAATTTTCGGCCGATTTATCCATTTGCAGATAAGAATAGGCCACCGAAAGCTTTTTAAAAGGAGAATTATCGATATAATATACAAACGTAAAATCTGCACCCAGGGCATTGACGCTCGTCAGGTTTTTGCTTTGCCAAACGGTTTCAGTCGGTAATTTTACCCAGTCAATCACATTTTGTCCCAACCGGTAAAAAACAGCTGCATCTAATTTCCATTTTGTCTGAAATGCTTTTGTTCCGATTTCAATTGTTTGCGAATGTTCGGGTTTCAGATTTGGATTCGCCAATTGGGTCGCACTTTTATAATACAAATCGGTAAAAGTGGGAAGGCGAACCGCCGAATTGGCATCGGCAAAAATACGGAAACTTTCGGTAAATGCATACGCCACATCAATGCCGCCGTACCCATTCAGTCCAAATGCAGCTGAATTTGTTGCAGCCGCTCCTGCCGAAAAGTACCATTTGCCGATGGTCACCGAGTGATCGATTAACCCGGTTTCGAGCAAGCGGTTCGATTCCTTGGTAAAGAATCCGTTTGTTTCAAACGGTGCTTTTATTGAGTCGATGGGTGTTCCAAGCACATTGCTGAAGATATGCTCATTGCGCAATTCCAGTCCAACGGTTGTTTTTCCCAAAACAGATAAATACGAAGCAGAAGCTTTACCGCCCGTTACGTCGGTCATGTGGTAATTATGGGATTTATACCACGGAGCGGCATCTTTATTATTGCGAAATAATTCGAACCGGTCATGATGCTGCCGCCAGTATGCCTGCGCATTATACGACCAGTTGCCTTTAGTCAGGTTCCAGTCTAACGCCGCCATAAAGGTTTTCGAACTTTCGTACTGATTCGGATAAGCCAGCGTATAAAAGCTGTTTGCCCCGAAATCCTTGAATTGCGCCGCAAGTTGCAGGTCAAATTTCCCAGCATCCTTGGTTTTTAAAACCGATTGGGCAAAGCCGTTCAGAAAATTATAATCGGTATTGGTAATATACCCATCGCTGCTTTTGTGCGAAACAGAGCCAAACACCTGGACTTTATTGATGTCAAAGTTCCCCGAAACTGCCTGGCCAAGGGTGAGAAAACTTCCGCCGCTCAGTTCGGCAGACAATTTCTCTTTATCAGAACTTTCAGTTACGATATTAATGGCTCCGCTGAATGCATTCGGTCCCAATACGCGTGCCGAAGAACCTTCCAGAATTTCCACGCGGCTCACATCCGATAAATTGAGCGGAATGTCCAGGTTGAAATGACCCGTTTGCGGGTCGGTAATGTTTACGCCGTTCAACAGCACCAACACCTGATCGAACGAGCCTCCACGCACTGATATATCGGCTTGGGTGTTATTCGTTCCCCGCTGGCGGATATCAACCCCGGCAACATAATCCAATAACTGATCAATGCTCTGAACCGCCGACCGGCTGATTTCGGTTTTGTCGATAACGGTCAGGATTCGTCCCATTTCGGAATAAAGCTTTTTCTGACTGGCACTGACTTCAACGTCATTTAAATCTACCGAAAGTGAATCACTTTTCTCCTGAGCAGACAACGTTTGAAAAAAGGCAATACAAATAAACGAACCAAGAATAAAATTTTTTCTCATAATGATAAAAAATAAAGCGGTTGAAACAGACATACCTGTTTCAACCGCTTAGATGAATATTGAATAGTTTGATTTACGACCTTGCGCTGCAGCGCTGTCGAATGTTATTTCCGATAAAATTGTTTCATGAGTCAGAATCAGTGACGCTTCAAGCTCGGCTTTCTTCTTTTTCTCTTCCGGTGATTCTTCTGAACTTATTGCAAAACGAAAATCAGCACTAGTTTCAACCGCTTTTTGCAAGGATCTATCCGCAATAGAAACCGACAGTCTTCCAATAGTCACTGTGCTTGACAAACTGCAAAAAACAGCATAACCCGCCCGGCTCCAGCGACGGAATCGAATAGTAATAGCTTTTTGTTGGGTTTCTCTGAACATGTGTTCTGTTGAATTTTGAATCTGCAAAAATAAAGAAAAATCAGGTATGAACCGGCTTTTAAATGAAAAAAGTGCTTCTGAATTCAGAAACACTTTTTTATATGTCAGTTCTTCAGTTTATTGGCGTAAAAAACTTTTACGGTTCAATTTGCCGGTCCAGACATCAGTAGTCGGAACCAAGTTTGAATTAGATTGTCTGGAATTTCTGTAACCGGTAATGGCACTTATTGGGGTATTATCAATAAATCCACCGATAAGGAAAATCCGATTATTTTTATCCACCACAACGGACTGATAGGTATGGGCATGGTAGTATTTGTTAATATCATAAATTACCGTGTCTTTTTTAGTAATAGTCGAATTAGACTCAATACCAATTGCAATCTGATTTAAATAACTTGTAATCTCCCAGCTTAACCCTTCATCTACTGAAACGCGGTAGAAAGTTCTGTTAATCAAATTGTTTTTCCCAACTAACAATAGCTTTTTGTCATACGAAATAAGGCTTGCACCTGCTGCCAACGAATCCAGCGTATGATTCTCCGTACTGAAATCAACCCAATAAAGGCCATCTTCAGAACTCCAACTGTTTTTCAATAATGCATCTGTTTGAGAATAACCTCCAATAACCACAACCTTTTGTTTGCCGGTAACTGTCGCAAGGGTAACTGTCGCGAAATCTTTAACTGGGAAACTTGTTGGAATTGTTCCAATCATTGACCAAACGTCACCATCTATTGATGTTGCAAAATGAAAGGATAAATCAGTTGATTGTACAACCGCCCAAAGTGAACCGTTAAGTACAAATGCAAGAGACTTAAATGTGAAACTGGTAACAGTTTTTTTAGTCCAGGTTGATCCGTTTGCAGAGGAATAAAGATTAAAACCATCCTGGCTCACAAAGATCCTCCCATTAAACTGAATCATATCTGTCAATGAAGTTGCGGTTGGCAATCCGTTTACGGTTGAAGCACTCCAGGTATAACCATCATTAGAATTATACAAGTAACTACTTGTTCCATCATTCAGATAATAATAAAACTTATCATTCAGAATAATTGTTTTTTGACTTTTTGCATTAATTGAATTCACATTATCTGTTATCTTGTTCCAGATATATAATTCGGGTTGGATTTTATGAACATTCACTTTTATATAATAACTTTTATATGCTTTTCCATCTGAAGCAAAGTTACTAATAGTCAACGCCGGTTGGCGAAAGTCAATGGTATCTTTTCCAGTTACAGCAGCAGAGTCTTTTCTGTTTATTGTAAATTTGTATCCCTGATTAATTGCAAGATGAAAAAATGCACCACTGGTACTTTTAAAACTAAAAGTCGGATACACGCTGTCAATCCTTGTTTGATAAGGAAGTGAATCAAGATTTTCAATTACAGATCCATTTAGAGTAAAAACAGCTTTTTTCACAGAATCATTTCCTGCCAAAGTAAGCGAAACAAATGATGCATCGCTCGAAACAGTTGTTGGAGTATTGGTCGGTAAGCAAGAACTTAAAAATCCTATGATTAAAAGTAAAAGAACAAGCCTTTGTTGATTGAATTTCATATTGGGAATATTTTTTTGAACTGACAAAGTTAAAAACTTTTTAGGTCTTCTAAACTGCTTTCAGTAAGATTTATTGTTTTTTATCATTAAAATCAAGTTTTTTTGAAAAGAATGAACCAAACTGTTTAAAACTGAATGGTTTTCAATCGACCAACTCAACCATAACCGGACAATGATCGGAATGTATAACTTCCTGAAGAATTGCGGCTGACTTTAATTTGTCGCGCAATGATTCGGTGACCCAGTGATAATCTATTCGCCAACCGGCATTTCTGAAACGGGCACCACCAAGGTAACTCCACCAACTATATTGCTCCGGACGTTTATCAAAAACACGGAAAGAATCGATCATCCCGCTTGCTTCATATTGATCCAACCATTCGCGTTCTTCCGGTAAAAATCCTGAAACCCCTTTCTGACGCTCTGGATGATTGATATCGATTGGTTTGTGGCATATATTATAATCACCACAGATAATCAGATTCGGTCTTGTTTTTCTTAATTCTTCAACAAAAGGACCAAAAGCAGCCAGAAAATCCATTTTAAAAGCCTGACGTAATTCACCTGAAGAACCCGATGGAATATAAACGCTGATAACCGATAAGTCGCCAAAATCAGCTCTCAACACACGGCCTTCTGAATCGTAGCGGGGATTATCCATTCCAATAACTACATTGTCAGGTGCTTGTTTGGTAAGTATGGCAACACCGCTATAGCCTTTTTTTTCGGCTGAATGCAAATAAGTTGTATAACCAAGTTCGGCAAAAATAAGGGTGTCAACTTGTTCGGGTTGTGCTTTGGTTTCCTGCAGACAAAGCACGTCGGGATTTTCGGCTCGCAGCCAATCTGTAAAATTTTTGGAAAGAGCTGCTCGTATCCCGTTTACATTGTAGGAAATTATCTTCATTGATTTACTTTTCTTACTTGTTTGTAAAGTTCAGATGCAAAAACAAAGTCATTAAGTGCCTGATTATCTACATGAAATATATCATCTTTATTACCCTGCCAGGCTTTCACTCCTTTTTCGATAAAAATGATATTTTCGCCGATCTCCATTACAGAATTCATATCGTGCGAATTTATAATTGTGGTAATCTCAAATTCGTGAGTAATTTCATGAATAAGCTGGTCAATAATCAGGGATGTTTTCGGATCAAGGCCTGAGTTTGGTTCGTCACAAAACAGATATTTTGGTTGCAACGCAATAGCACGGGCAATTGCCACACGTTTTTGCATACCGCCACTTATTTCTGAAGGAGCCAAACCGAAAGCCTTTTCTTCCAGATTTACGCGTCGAAGGCAAAAAATGGCACGTTCTTTCATTTCCTCTGCCGAAGTTGGTGAAAACATTTCGAGCGGATACATTACATTTTCAAGAACGCTCAACGAATCGAAAAGTGCTGAACCCTGAAATAGCATGCCAACTTCACGCCTAAGAAGCCGGATTTCATTCATTTTCATATCAGGCAAATTTCTGCCATCGTATTCAATTCTACCCTTATCAATGCGATGAAGACCAATTATACTCTTCATTAATACTGTTTTTCCAGAGCCGCTCTGACCGATAATCATATTTGTTTTTCCGGTCTCAAAAACTGCTGAAACATTCTTCAACACCTGATTTCCATCGAAAGATTTATCTACGTTCTTTACTTCTATCATTTTCTTCGACTATGAAATTAATTCAACATAATTTTGGTAATGAGAATATTGAAAAACAAAATCAGAATACTTCCGTTTACAACTGCATTTGTGCTGGCTTTACCCACATCCAAAGCGCCTCCGTATGAATAATATCCATAATATGCGGCAACAGACGAAATGATAAAAGCGAAAATCATTGATTTCATTAAAGAATAAAAAACGTAAAACGGAACAAAAGCATATTGAATACCGACCAGATAATCGCCTGTTGTTAATATGCTTGTCAGTACTCCGACAAAATAACCGCCAACCAATCCAAGTCCCATACTAAAAATTACCAAAAACGGCATCATTACCACGAAGGCAACAATTTTTGGGAGAATTAAATAGTTTGCTGAATTTACACCCATAATTTCAAGAGCATCAATTTGTTCGGTAATTCGCATTGTGCCAATTTCAGAAGCAATGTTTGATCCAACTTTTCCGGCTAGAATCAAACATAAAATGGTGGACGAAAATTCAAGAAGCAACGTATCGCGAGTCACTAACCCGGTGGTATAAACCGGTAGCAGGGGATTCGAAGTGTTTAGCTTGGTTTGCATTGTCATAATGAACCCAATAAAAACAGAAATTATGGCTACAATTGGCAAAGATTGGAGTCCCAGTTTTTCCAGTTCTTTTGGGAACTGCCGAAAGAACATCTTTCTTCTATCGGGCAATACAAAAACCCGTTTCATTAGTAAAAAATATTTACCTATTTCGCTGAATAAACTCATCTTTTATTGTTGTAAGTTATGAATTGGCAGTGAGAATCAACAAACACTACCTTTAAAATTTAAGTTGCAAATATACTCATTTTTCGAGTATATTTAAAACGGACAGATAGACAAAATGTTTTAGAAGAATTTATATAATTAAAAAGCCCGGTCAAATCAACGACCGGGCTTTTCTGCTTTTATAAAACTTCAACTAATTACTTTTTAGTTGCAACTAATTTTTTGTTTTCTTTTTTGGTTCTGGCCATGCTAATCAGTTTTTCCATTTCCACCGTAATTGGCGAAGCAATAAATACCGAAGAATAGGTACCGATAAAAATACCGAATAACATTGCAAAGATAAATCCGCGGATTGTTTCACCACCGAAGATAAACATCGAAAGTAATGTCAGGATTACAGTAGCAGTTGTACTAAAGGTTCGTCCAAGCATTTCGTTTACGGAAAGATTTATCAATGATATTCTATCGCGTTTAGGGAACAGACTTACATTTTCACGGATACGGTCATAGTTGATTACCGTATCGTGAACAGAGTAACCAATTACGGTCAGAATAGCTGCGATAAACGCCTGATCAATTTCCATTGAGAACGGCAATAAACCATAGAATAACGAGAACAATCCTAATGTAATAATCGCATCGTGAGCCAATGAAACAATCGCTCCAAGTGCATAACCCCATTCTTTAAATCGGATAAAGATATATAAACCAATTCCAAAAATAGCCAAAATTACAGCCCATATTGCTGAACGTTTAATGTCATCAGCCACCGTTGGTCCTACTTTCTGAGAACTTTTGATATTTTCTTTGATAAATGATTCTTTTGTAACCGAAGAATTCAACAATGGTTTAAGGTTTTCGTAAATCTTACCTTCAATTTCATTATCAATGGTTGGTGAATTATCGTTGATTTTGTATTTGGTTGCAATACGAACCTGATTATCGGTTCCGATAGTGATTACCTGTGGCATATCGCCTTCAAATGCTTTGTCAAGCATACGTCTCACATTATCCGGATTTACCGTTTTGTCAAAAGCTACCACATAATTACGACCACCCGAGAAATCAATTCCTAAGCTGAAACCACGTGTTGCAAACGAAATACAGCTAATTAAAATTAATGCCATTGAGATGCCGTACATCCATTTACGAATACCCATGAAATCAACTTTAGTATCTTTAAACCAGTTTTCAGTTACACCGGTAATGAATTTGATTTCTTTTGAACTTTCATGATTTGCATACATATATAACATCAAACGGGTAAGGAATACTGCCGTAAAGAATGATGTGATTACTCCGATAATTTCAGTTACCGCGAAACCCTTGATAGGTCCTGTTCCAAAATAGGCAAGTATAAAACCGGTAATAATGGTTGTTACGTTCGAGTCGATAATGGCCGAAAGTGCATGACCGATACCATCATCGATAGCTCGTTTCATGGTTTTGCCCTTATTCATTTCCTCCCGGATACGCTCATACATAAGCACATTGGCATCCACAGCCATGCCGAGCGTCAGAACAATACCGGCAATACCAGGCAGTGTAAGTACAGCTCCAAACGAAGCAAGAACACCGAACAGGAAGAACACGTTTATAAGTAAGGCAACGTCAGCAATAAGTCCAGGAACAAGACCATAATAAAGAATCATATAGAGCAGAACCAGCACGAAAGCAATAATAAACGAAATCAATCCATTATTAATAGCTTCTTGTCCTAAACTTGGACCAACAATGTTTTCCTGAACAATATGTGCCGGAGCAGGCATTTTACCTGACTTCAATGTGTTTGCTAAATCTTTTGCTTCTTCAACAGTAAAGTTACCCGTGATTTGTGAACTTCCACCGGTTATTTCACCGTTAACTGTTGGGAATGAATAAATATAACCATCCAAAGCAATTGCAATTGATTTTCCGATATTATCTTTTGTCATACGAGCCCAGGTTCTTGAACCTTCGGCATTCATTGTCATGCTTACATTGGCATAAGCCGATGTTTGACTAAAATCAGCACGGGCATCGGTAATTACTTCACCACCAAGTGGAGCACGTCCATCGCGGCTGGTAATTTTAATAGCAATTAACTGGAAGATTTCACCTTTTTTGTCAAGAGATTTTACAGACCATCTCAAACCCAGGTCACGTGGAAGAACATCACGAACTTGTTTTGTTTTGAAATAATTGTTGATTTGAACAGTATCTTTACTGTGAGCATAGCCAATTACCGGACCACGGCCAGCCTGACCACCTTGTGCATTCAGTTGAAGTATTGCAAACAACGGATTGTCTTTTCTGTTCTTTTCCAACATTTGAGTGGAATCGGTAGCAGCCGCAGTAGCATTTTTCTTTTGTAGAGCTGCTTTCAAACTATCAACATCGCTTAATGTTTTAGTTTTGGCGATTGCAGCAGTAGTTTTTGGAGCATTTGTTGTAGAAACTTTTGTTGTATCTTTTGCAACCGGAGCTATTGAGCCTGAAGCCTGCAGAGTTGCTAAAACTTTATTTGCTTCAACTACATTATTGATAATATCATTCAAGTCGTAAGTTTCCCAAAACTCCAGATTCGCTGAACCCTGAAGTAATTTACGAACACGACTTGGTTCTTTAATTCCAGGAAGTTCAATCAGGATACGGCCGTTGCCAAGTTTTTGAATGTTGGGTTGAACTACACCGAAACGGTCAATACGTTGACGCAACACGTTAAATGAGTTGCTGATTGCACCTTCAACTTCGGTTCTCAATACTTTAATCACATCTGCATTTGAAGTAGTCAGCGAAATTTTGTCTTTCAACTCAAAAGTGCTGAAAATACTTGCCAGTTTTGCATTAGGATCAAGCGTGTTGTAAGATTCAACAAATAAATCAATATACGATTTCTGACTATTCGTTTTTTGAAGTTCAGAAGCTTTGACCAAAGCCAGATTGAAGTTTGGACTTGTATTATAATCCGATAAAGACTTGAGAATATCGGCTTCAGATATTTCAAGTGTTACGTTCATACCACCTTTTAAGTCAAGGCCAAGATTAATTTCTTTTTCGCGGCATTCTTTCAAGGTATAACCGGATTTTAGAAGCGGTAATTTCCATACAATTACACTAGATAGAGAATCTAAGTAATTGTATTCTTTTAATTTATCACCTTTGGCGTATTCTTTCGCTTTGTTGTCGTAGTGGCTTGTAACAAAGCTGAACGACAGGTAAAAGATGCATACTAAAGCCAGAGATATGGCAAACAGTCTGACAAGTCCTTTGTTTTGCATGGAAAATTTTATTTAAAATAAGACATTAATTATTTCGATTTTTCAAAAGAGTTGCAAATATAGCATTTTTTTCATTACAAACATAAAAATGCACTGTGATAAATCAGATTACAAATTAATTGACAAAAAAACAGGCTGCTTCAAAAAGAAACAGCCTGAAATTTAGTTGCGGAGGCTCGACTCGAACGAACGTCCGCCAGCTGGCGGATATGAGCCTTATTCAGATTTTTCAAGTACTGTATTATATATAAATTCTCTCCCTTTGGCAGATTTTAATTGCTTTTCACGAATCATTGCTTGTGATTTCAAGTCAAAGTCTTCATGATAAATCAAATTCCAGGGTTGAAATTTTTTCGTCCAACCTTTGTTTGAAATATGATTATGTGCAATTAGTCTTTTTTCTAAATCAGAAGTAAAGCCAATATAAATCTTTTTAGAAGTAAAACTATATAAAACATAAACTGAATACATACTCCACCCTCAATCTAAAGTTATATGATAAAAAAAAGAATTCATGAAAAACATCATGAATTCTTTAAAGTTGCGGAGGCTCGACTCGAACGAACGACCTTTGGGTTATGAGCCCAACGAGCTACCACTGCTCCACTCCGCGATATTTTGTGGGTGCAAAAGTACTACATTTATTGAATTCTGCAAATGTATTGAAGTTATTTTTTAAAATAAAATGATTGCTACTTTATTGCAACACCAATCAAATCGCCAATTCCGTAAGTTATTGCAGCAGCAATCAAACCGAAAAGTACCATTCTGAATCCTGAATAAAGAAGATTTTTGCCTGTAAATAATGTGATAGCTGCACCAATCAGAAATAATCCGGTGGCACTCATAATTACACTTAAAACAATGGCATGAAATCCGCTAAGAAAGATGAACGGAATAAGCGGTATCAAGCCTCCTAAAGTGAACAGAAAAAACGAATACAAAGCTGCTTCCATGGCGGAACCTTGCAATTCGTCTGCGTTAATTCCCAGTTCTTCTTTCACTAATACAGTGTGCGCTTGCGTTTTATCTTTCATAATATCAGCCGACATTTTTAAGGCCTGATCTTCCGGAATTCCTTTAGCCATGTAAATCAATGCCAGTTCACGTTCTTCGCCGGCGGGATTGGTTTCAAGTTCTTCCATTTCAATAGCCATCTGGTTTTCATACAATTCCTGCGAACTTTTTACCGAAATCCATTCACCGAGCGCCATGGATAAAGCTCCAGCCAGTAAACCGGCAATTCCGGCCAACAAAACAGCATGATTTCCGGCCTGAGCACCGGCAACACCCATTACCAAACTGAAAACCGACAGCAATCCATCATTTCCTCCCAACACTGCTGCACGAATGGCATTACCACCGACTGATCGATGCTTTTTCTCAAATTTGGCATGCTGAGCACCACTGATATTTTTATCGTTTTCCAATATCGACCACAGAATTTTCACATGGTTGGTTTCGACACCAGTCAGTTCTATTTTGTTTCGCTCTTTGGTCTTGATAATGGCGTTCGACAAACTTTTTTCGGTATCCATCATTGCTCCGAGGACATAATCATAACTGAAAATTTTGCCAATCAGATTTAGCGTCTTGGCTCTCCACGATGGTTGAATGAGGTTTTCAGTTGGGATATTTGCTTTCCGGGCAAAAGCTTCAGCGTGACCTTGTTCAATTTCCGACATTTGGCGAAACACATTGGCTACAGCTTCATCTTTTTCGTTTTCGGCGAGTCTGCGATACAGGTAACACGCGTCAATCTCTGTTTGAACACTTTTATTTTTCATTTCGGTATATTTTTTTGTCAAAAGTAAAAAAAATAGTTGAGATAAAATCAAAAAACGGATTCCGAAATGAATCAGAATCCGTTTTGTATATATTGTTTTGAAAACCTAACCTCTATAAAACGCGAAAGGTAGTAACGCCTTACTACCAATCTTTG
>CAIYTJ010000181.1 GCA_903929065.1 uncultured Bacteroidales bacterium
CCGGCCGCAAAGGTCAGCAGCCAGAAGGTGAAGTAATTGAAATTACCAAGCGTGCGCAGGATACATTTGTCGGCATTTTGGATGTTTCTGAAAATTACGCTTTCCTCACGCTGGACAACCGCATTATGACCAACGATATTTTTATTCCGAAAAATAAACTTAACGGTGGAAAATCAGGGCAAAAAGCAGTTGTAAAACTGCTTGCATGGGAACCAAATGCAAAGAACCCGGTCGGTGAAGTAATTGACGTATTAGGTGATAAAGGTGATAATAATACCGAAATGCACGCAATTCTGGTGGAATTCGGGTTACCGTATAAATATCCTGAAGATGTAGAAGCTGCTGCTGATAAAATTGATGCAGGCATTACAGCCGAAGAAGTGTCAAAGCGCATCGATATGCGTAACGTTACCACATTTACCGTCGATCCGCGCGATGCTAAGGATTTTGATGATGCTCTTTCGCTGCGAAAATTAGAAAACGGACTTTGGGAAGTAGGCGTTCATATTGCAGATGTAACACATTATGTGCGACCGGACAGTATAATTGAACAGGAAGCCCAACAACGTGCCACTTCGGTATATCTGGTTGACAGAACCATTCCAATGTTACCGGAACATTTATCGAATGGAATCTGTTCGCTTCGTCCGAATGAAGATAAACTGACTTATTCGGTTATTTTTCAAATGAATGACAAAGCAGAAATTCAACATTATAAAATTGCCAAAACCGTAACCTGCAGCAATCGCCGCTTTACTTACGAAGAAGCTCAGGCAACTATTGAAACCGGCGAAGGTGATTTTAAAGAAGAAATCCTAACGCTAGACCGATTGGCTAAGACACTTCGTGAGAAAAGGTTCGAAAATGGAGCAATTGCCTTCGATCGTGTTGAAGTTCGCTTCGAAATTGACGATAAAGGCAAACCTGTTTCGGTATTTTTCAAAGAGCAAAAGGATTCCAATAAAATGATTGAGGAATTTATGCTGCTTGCCAATAAAACGGTTGCTACACATATCGGTAAGCCCGGCAAAGGTCAACCTGTCAAAACATTTGTTTATCGTATTCATGATGTGCCGAATCCGGACAAATTGAACAATTTTGCTGCATTCATTAAACGATTTGGATACAATCTCAAAACTACCGGCAAACAAGCATCAGTTTCTGGTTCTATTAATCATTTGCTGGATGAAGTTCAGGGCAAAAAAGAACAAAACCTGATTGAAACGCTGGCGATTCGTTCCATGGCGAAAGCTATTTATTCAACGGCAAATTTAGGTCATTACGGGTTGGCTTTCGATTTCTATACACATTTCACGTCACCCATTCGTCGTTATCCGGACATGATGGTGCATCGTTTGCTTGAAAAATATGCTGGAGGTGGCAAAAGCGTTAATGCATCGGAATATGAAGATTATTGTCAGCACAGTTCGGATATGGAACAACTGGCATCCAATGCCGAACGTGCATCCATTAAATACAAACAAGTCGAATTCATGTCTGATCGCATCGGACAAACCTTTGATGGTGTTATTTCCGGCGTTACCGAATGGGGCGTTTATGTTGAACTTGTAGAAAATAAATGCGAAGGAATGATTCCAATTCGCGATTTGGATGACGATTATTACACTTTTGATGATAAAAACTATTGTCTGGTTGGCCGCAGATACCATAAAAAGTATCAATTAGGTGATGAAATAACCGTAAAAGTGGCAAAAGCCAATTTGGATAAAAAGCAATTAGATTTTGTAATAGCCTGAAAACAGCTGTCAACAGTAAGAAGCAAAGAGTAAGGTAGAGAAAAACAGCCGTATTGGCGACTTTTTTGGAAATTTGCTTTGCAGAAAAGAAAAATAGCCCTATCTTTGCACTCGCTAAAGAAAAGAATGGCTGCATAGCTCAACTGAATAGAGTACCACACTACGGATGTGGGGGTTGCAGGTTTGAATCCTGCTGCGGTCACAAAACCTCTGTA
>CAIYTJ010000182.1 GCA_903929065.1 uncultured Bacteroidales bacterium
AGACAAACTGCGATGCCATTCTATAAAAAATTAGATTATAAAATCATGAGCGAACTCTTTCTGGAAATAAATATTCCGCATTATAAAATGAGTAAACATCTTGATACTAATTTGAAAAATAATAAAGTATGAAACAAACATTATTAGCATTTATCTTATGCGTTTTAGTAGTTGGAACAACTTATTCGCAGAGTAAACAGGATTCAATCCGTGAATTATTTAGGGTTATGAAAAATGATTCAGTAACAAAAAAGTTTTTGAATCCCTTATTATTCCAATGATGGAGAAAAAGCAGGGTATGGATTCTGCAAAAATTGCAGAAAGCAAAAAGAAAATGGAAAAAGAACTGCAAATGTATAAACTTTTAAAATCAAAGTTGAGGGATGAGATGGTTTTACAATATGATAAACATTTTACTCAAGAGGAAATCAATGAACTTATTATCTTTTATAAATCGCCGGTCGGGCAAAAATATACTACAGTTCGACCAGAAATAACCAAAGAAATGATACTGTTGGTTATTCAGAAATATTTGCCTGAGATGGATAAAAAGAAAGATAAAAAGTCACATAATTAGTTCTTCGTGTTCCATTCACAAAGATAAAACAAGGCAACCCGTTTGTGTGGTTGCCTATTTTGTATATCTTTGTCGGCTTTTCTTTTGGTTGTCCAGTTTTGTTGAACCACAAATTGCAAAGGATTTTCATATTTAATTAATCAGAGCATGTTTAAAACTTTTACCCGATTTGCATTCATTTTTGTTATTTGTCTTTTCCTGGTAAGTTGGGGAAGTGTTGGTCATCAAATTATTAGCAAAAAAGCTCCTGATTCTTTTCCGTCTGTTATGACTGGTTTCGGAGTGTGGTCAGATTCATTGAGGTTACATGCCTCGGATGCCGATAATCGTAAAAGCGCAGATCCAACAGAAAGTCCGAAACACTTTATTGATATTGATAATTACACCGAGTTTAGAAGTACCGGCCGAATTGTTTCAACCTACGATTCATTGGTAAGTTTGCATGGTGCAACTACGGTTTCTAAAAATGGAATTTTACCTTATGCAACCCGAAATACTTACGACTCGCTGAAAAATTGCTTTAAAAAACTGCAATGGCATAAAGCCATGTTGTTTGCATCCGATTTGGGCCATTATGTGGGCGATGGACATATGCCAATGCATTTAACCGCCAATTATGATGGAGGTTCGACGGGCAATAACGGTATTCATTCGCGTTATGAAAGTGATATGGTGGGTGCATATCAAACGAATCTGAATAACTACACCGGTTCATCGGTTACACATGTCAGCAATATAAATAATTATGTATTTACATATATTTATCGCAATTATCATTATGTTGACAGCGTGATTATAGCCGATAATTATGCCAAGGGTATTGATGCAACTTACGGTACAGCTTATACAACAGCACTTTGGAGTAAGACTCAGTTCACCACAACGTTATTTAAAAACGCGTCTCATGCACTTGCCGAACTAATTTATTCGGCTTGGGTTGATGCCGGAAGTCCTGTATTTGGTTCAAAAACATTTCCAAGCGCCGTAAATTCTCTAAAAAGTTTTAATGTGTCTGTTTATCCAAATCCAACCCGTGGAATTGTGAACCTGATAGGTGAAGATGATATCTATAAAGCTGAAGTAACTTCTATTGATGGTAAAGTGGTTGGTTCATATGCTGTAAAACAATTTGATTTGAGCCATTTGTCCAAAGGAGTTTATGTACTTAGCATTTATTCAAAAGAAGGATTGGTTCAAAAAGAAAAACTTATGATTGTAAATTAGTATAATTCTCATTAATATAAAAAAGGGAAGAATGAAAATTCGTCCCTTTTTTATTTAGTTTGATTACTTTATTATTTCTTGTCGGAAATACTCAAATCCGTCACCGGACGATTTGGATAAAGCACATTATTTACTTTTTCCACAACAACAGTTTCAGGAAGATTAAAGGTAGATGTTAGGCGAATATCTTTAGCTGAAGCACCGATACGAACTTCATAATCACCTTTTTCAGCAACCCATGACGATATATTCGTCCAGAAAGATGCCAGGGCACGTTTGTCAAGCGTGAAAGTGATTTCCTGGCTTTCACCCGGTTTCAACAGTCTTGTTTTGGCAAATCCTTTCAGTTCTTCCACCGGTTTTTCGATTTCCACGTTTGGAGCATGCAAGTACAATTGAACCGCTTCTTTTCCTTCTTTTTTACCAATGTTTTTTACTGTCATTTTCACCGTCAATTCATTTTGAAATGATTTGCTGCTCAACTGAATGTTTGAATATTCGAACTGCGTGTATGAAAGTCCGTAACCGAATTCATAGGCTGTAGGTACTTTAAAACTTTCGTAATAACGGTAACCTACATAAATACCTTCGCTGTAAACAGCATTTACAGGATTATCAGCGGGTTCGCCAGGGAAAGTCTTGGCTGATGGAACATCGCTGTATTCCATTGGGAAACTCATTGGTAATTTTCCGGAAGGATTTACTTTTCCTTTCAAAATTTCAACAATAGCATTCGCACCTTCCTGACCTGTTTGCCATGCCAGTAAAATGGCATCGGGATAATTGCGCCAATCAGCTGTTGCAACAACTCCGCCAATATTCAAAACTACGATTACTTTTTTATTGGCTGCATGATAAATTTCGGAAATATCCTTAATTAATTGTTTTTCAGTTGCTGATAAATAAAAATTATCAACGATTTGACGTTCCCAGCCTTCACCGCCGTTACGGCCGATTGTGATTATGGCCACATCCGAATTTTGAAGCTGTGATTTGATTTGTTCCTTATTCAACTTCAATTCTGGATGAAAATCAACTACAAACTTTTTATCTTCTTTTTTAGCTTTACTTGTAACTGAATCGATAAATGATTTGTAGATGGTTTCAAGCGGTTTAGCCACTTTATAACCATAGTTTTCAAAGCTTTCATTAATTGTAAATGCCGATTTGTAATTTACTTCACCACTTCCGGTTCCACCGCATATGAATCGATACGATGTTTTTCCAAACAAAGCCACACGTTTTACATTGTTGAATGGCAAAGCGTTCTTATCATTTTTAAGTAAGACCATTCCTTCAGAAGCTGCAGTTCTAGAAACCAATGCATGAGCATCTAAATCGGGTTTGTTTGTAAATGCATAACCGCTGAAACGCTTGGTTCTTAAGATATAAGTCAGAATACGTGCTAAATTACGGTCAATCACTTTTTCGTCAATGAGTTTGTATTTTAAAGCACGAAGCAATTCTTCACGTTGATTACACCCCGGCTGGATCATATCATTTCCCGAGTTCATTTGTGCAACTGCGTCAGCGCCTGCCCACCAGTCGGACATAACCATTCCCTGGAATTTCCATTCGTCACGAAGAATTTTGGTAACCAAATCGTAGTTTTCGGAAGTGTAAAATCCGTTTAAACGATTGTATGAAGTCATAACCGTCCATGGTTGAGCTTCTTTGACTACGGTTTCGAATCCTCTTAAATAGATTTCGCGTAAAGCCCGTTGGCTGATTACTGCATTGATTGTCTTGCGGTTAGTTTCGATATTGTTCGCAACAAAATGCTTCAAAGAAGTACCAACACCATTGGATTGAACCCCACGAACCATTGCAGCTCCCATTTTTCCGGCAATTAGCGGATCTTCTGAATAATATTCAAAATTACGGCCTGAAAGCGGATTACGGTGAATATTGATCGCGGGCGATAAAAGTACATCCGAACCATATTCTAGAACTTCATTTCCCATTGCTTTCCCTACATTTTCAACCATTTCGGTGTTCCAGGTCGAAGCCAGTGCGGTTGCGGTTGGGAATGCGGTACAAAAACGGGTAATGTTTAAACCTTCCGGATGTGGATCAATTCGTAAACCCGCAGGGCCGTCAGTCATAACGGTTGGTGTGATGCCGAGACGAGGAATTGCCCAGGTTAGTCCTGCTTCTCCGGCAATAATCACATGTGTTGGGCCGGTAGGAGGGTTCATCCAGTTGTTTTCACCTAAACCCATAAGCAGATAAACTTTCTCTTGCTGCGTCATTGCAGCAATAACATCTTCCACTTTGTCTTTTCCAAGCTGTGGAACGTGACTAGTGTTTTGTCCATTAGCCATTCCCATAAGAGCTAGAAATGAACTGAAAAAAATTGTTTTTTTCATAAATTTTTTTATAATAGTTTGATAGGCAGTACATGTGAAATAATTTTACAATCAATATTTTGATCAATTGATTGTTATGAAGATAAATGGGCAAATACTTAGATTCAAGGGCAAAGATAATAATTTTAATTTTACCTTACAAAGATTCATTAGCTGAATTTTAATCTCCTGAATTTCATTTGAATAATTGAAAATTTCGTTTATTCTTACTAAAAATTAATTTCCGAATTTAAGAATACTCAAAATAAGAAACGCAAATATTATACGTTTAATTGTAGGATAAACTATTTAGATAATCACATTTTATTTTATTTGAAATGCTTTTATATAGCCAATTTACTGCAAAAAAATGGATTAACTTTTCCTTTTTGTGGTATTGAATTATTATATGTATTTTTGATAAATTTTTCACGAATGAAGCAACTTTTTTCAACTCTTCTCATACTAACTCTTTTTTCAACTTTATTTACCTGTAAAGTTTTTTCAGCTAATGACAATCAGCTGATTACGCAACTTAAAGTGGTGGATAATGATTCCACTTTTAAATATTTGTATTTGTACGATAATGGAAATAAAGTGCTTGAGTGCAAATATTTTATGCAGGATAGCATTTGGATTCGCCAGTCGCTTACCGAATGGATTTTTGATGGAAATAACTGCATTCTACAGCGTGAAAGAATTTGGAAAAATAGCGGATGGATGATTACTTACACCATTGATTATGCTTATTCCAATAATTTATTGCAAACTGAAACTCATAATACTTATTCAGGTACAATTGCAAATCCGGTAAAGAAAATTGAAAATCAATATATTGGGAATTCGTTGAATTCAAAAAAAGAATATAGTTGGAGATCAAGCCATTGGAGTTTAGCAATTCAAACCGATTTTCATTACAATTCCAATCAAAAGATGGACTCAGTTTGGATAAAATCATTTCAATCGGATACATTGAATAATCAATTACTTAGCGCTTTTAAATACAGTAATGATTTACTTGTTACAAATATTCAGAAGCAAAAATCAACCTCAGGTTGGATTAATACCGATTCCATAAACTGGTTCTATTTTCCAAATTCAAATTTGGTTAAAACTCAAAAAAACAAAAAATGGAATCCGGAAATTTCATCGTGGGAAAATTTTCAGCGGGTAGATTACTTATATAATGATAGTAATAAAATTCTGAAAGAAACGTATCAACATTGGAAAACAATGTTTTGGGAAAATGATACACAATATGATTATTCTTATGATGGAA
>CAIYTJ010000183.1 GCA_903929065.1 uncultured Bacteroidales bacterium
GTGAAGCTATTGCAGGACGTTATAAAGCAACAATCAGAACAATTTCAGGCGTGTATTCATCAGAAACTAAAAACGATGCAAGCTTTATCAAAGCATGCGAATTGACAGAGAAATTTGCCAAGAAAGAAGGTCGTCGTCCTCGTATCATGATTGCTAAAATGGGTCAGGATGGTCACGACCGTGGTGCGAAAGTAGTAGCTACCGGTTATGCCGACTGCGGTTTCGACGTCGACATGGGACCATTGTTCCAAACTCCGGCCGAAGCAGCCAAGCAAGCTGTAGAAAACGACGTTCATATCATGGGTGTTTCTTCATTGGCAGCTGGTCACAAAACATTGGTTCCACAAGTAATTGCTGAACTGAAAGCATTAGGCCGCGAAGATATTATCGTTATTGCTGGTGGAGTAATTCCGGCACAAGACTACGATTATCTTTACAAAGCCGGTGTAGCAGCCATCTTTGGCCCTGGTAGCCCGGTTGCGAAAGCAGCTTGCACTATCATGGAAATTTTGCTGGAAGACTAATTTGGATTGACTAGTTAGTCATTTACCATTTACTATTTAAGAAAAACGGACTTGCCATTGTGGTGAGTCCGTTTTTTTGCCTTTATGATTATAATTGGCTACCTTTGCAGCCGGTTTTTAAAGTATAAAAAATAGATATGAAAACAAAGATTGCAATTGTAGGACTTGGTGGAGTAGGAGGATATTTCGGTGGTATGCTGGCAAAATATTACGCCTATAATCCTGAAGTGGAAATATATTTTGTGGCTCGCGGTGAGCATTTGAGAAAAATAAAAGAAAACGGCTTGAAGTTAATAACCGAAAACGGAACTTTTCAGATTTTTCCAAAACTGGCAACCGATAATGTTGCGGAAATTGGTATTGTGGACTATATAATCATGACTCCAAAAAGTTATGACTTGGACTCGACGATTGCACAGATAAAACCAATAATTGAGCCTGACACTGTCATTCTTCCATTGCTAAACGGCATTGATAATTCCGAACGAATCAGAGCTTTGTTGCCTGAAACTCAAGTGTGGGACGGATGTTGTTATATTGTTGCAAAAATAAACGAACCGGGAGTGGTCGAAAATTCGGGAAGTGTTCACCGGCTGCTGTTTGGCAACCAAAACCAAACCAGCGTGCGTTTGTTGTCTTTTGAAAAAATACTGAAGACTGCCGGACTTGAAGTCGAATTTCACACCGATATATTGACTGCTATCTGGAAAAAATTCCTGTTTATTTCGTCAAGTGCTTCACTTACGTCTTATTTTGATGTGAGTTATGGTGCATTACTCACGGATGAATTACGCAAAAAAACATTGAATGATATTTTAGCCGAATTTTTATTGGTGGCAAACGCCGAAGGAATTACGCTGGATAAATCGGATGTCGAAAAACTGATTCATCAAATTGAATCACTGCCGTTTGAAACTTCTACATCAATGCACCGCGATTTTAAAGCCGGAAAAAATACCGAAGTTCACTCACTTACCGGAATTGTGGTCAAACTGGGAAAGAAACACGGAATTGCCACTCCTACTTATGAAAAGGTTTACAATAGCCTGACGGAAAGAATGAAAAAGTAATTTTAAAAGGTAGTTTTACACCAGGTAAAACTGCCTTTTTTATGACTCGATTATTTTGATTTCGGAAGTCACACTAATGGCTTTCCGATAAAGCGCTTCTACTCCGCAATAGGTTTCCTCAGACATTTTCACGGCTTTTTCAAGTTTATCCATAGGCAGGTTCTTTCCTGTGAATTCATAAATTACATGCATGTTGGTGTAATGTTTCGGATGTTCATCAGCCACATCGCCTTGTACCTCTACGTTTACTTTCTCAATATTAACGCGCATTTTCTGCAAAATTGAAACTACGTCCATGCCGGTACAACCACTCAAAGCAACAAGTTGCAGTTTCTTCGGACTGGAACCCAAATCCTGACCGCCACTCTCAACGGTGGCATCCATAATTATTTTGTGTCCGTTGACATCGGCTTCGAAAGCCATTCCACCTATCCATTCGGTCTTGATACTATGCTTTTCTGACATTTTTTATTACTTTGAAGTTTATTTGTTGAAATATTTTATAAATCGAACGTTCAAAGATACGACTTTGTTTTAATAGGGAGAAAATACGTACTTTTGCGCAAATTTAAAAATGATTTTATGAAACGCATATTTTTTATTCTTTTCCTGACTTCAATTACACTAGCTTTTCAGGCACAAACTAAAGTTTACCATTTGCTGGTCGGAACATATACCAATACCGGAAAGAGTGAGGGCATTTACTGCTATGAAATTGACATGACAAAAGGAGCAATCAATCAAAAATCGGTTACGACCAATGTGCTGAATCCCAGCTTTCTGGCAATCAGTTCCGACAAGAAGTCCGTTTATGCAGTTAATCAAAATGAAAAACTAAGTACTATCAGCGCTTTTACTTTTGATGCTCCACTTTCAAAACTTACATTCATCAACAAAGTAAATTCAGAAGGTTCGGGACCTTGTTTTATAACGGCTGGAGACAAACATATTTTTACTGCAAATTATTCCGGTGGTAGTCTCTGTGTTTTTGGGCGAAATGAAGATGGCTCTGTGACAAATATGTTACAGAAAATCCAGCATACTGGCAAAAGCATCAATGCTGAACGGCAAGGAGAGCCACATGTTCATCAGGTTATTTTGTCGAAAGATAAAAAATACCTGCTGGCTAACGATTTGGGAACTGATAAAGTAACAGTATACTCGTATAATTCAAATTCGAAAACTGATATTCTGACTCCTGTTGATACGTTGACAGTAAAATTAGGCAGTGGTCCGCGCCATGGCACTTTCAACCGTGATGGAAGCAAGGAATATCTCGTTCAGGAAATTGACGGAACAGTTTCGGTATTGGGATTTGCAAAAGGCAAATTGAGTCTGATTCAGGAAACAACTGTGGACAGAAAACCGGGAACAGTAAATCGTGCAGCCGATATTCATCTTTCACCAGATGAAAAATTCCTGTATGTCACCAATCGAGGAACAGCAAATGATATCACCTGCTTTTCAGTGGAAAATGATGGAAAACTGGAATTCAAACAACAGATTGCAACCAGTGGTGATGGACCACGCAATTTTGCTATTTCGCCTGACGGAAAATATGTATTTGTGGCACATCAATTTACCGATAATATCACCATTTTCAGTCGCGAAAGTAAAACCGGATTTCTCACCAATACAGGCAAGCAAATTAAGGTCGGAGCACCGGTTTGCCTTGTATTTTATTAATGCAGAAAAAACAAGAACGGCTCAATTTTTATTGAGCCGTTCTTGTCTAATATCTTGATTCTTGCTTCTCCAATCACTCATTCGCTTCCGTAATACTACCGTACCGGTGATATTCAAAAGCAATGCTTTGTTCCTTCACGTAATGAAGTAATTCCAGACGTCCTTCCATTAATGGTTTAGCAGTGGCAATATATTTGCCGGTTTCAGCCGCTTTTTTGTAGAAAGCTTCCGAAAGCGGATTACCGCAGGTACGAATCCGGTCGTACTGGCTCATCTGATTCAGGAATTCTTTTTCCGATTGAATAATTAGTTTGAATAGTTTGTTAGGAATGTTTTTCAACACTTCCAGCTTGAAATCAACTTCCGAGATGCTGACTTCGATAGGCGTTCTTACAATTTGTGCTGCAGCCAGCACCATAAAAATATCAGCCATATTATCGGCAGGCAAAATACGCAAAGCCATCTTTTTAAGCGGCAAGTAGCGAAATGTATTTCGTTCTCCCAATAAATTATGAATATCGTTTTCCTGCGAAAATTCGTTTATGTAATTTTCGTTATAACTATCTACAGCAGGCAGGAATCGTGCATTTTCGGCAGCATTCAAAATCGAAGAATATGCAGTGAATACTTCATTTTCCTTGGTCGGTTTAACGATTTTTGCTGTTTCAGCAATGTTTACAAAGCAGGAAACATAATTTCTTCCTCCGGCTTTAATACCGCCGCCAAATGCTGAAAGTTTCATTCCACCAAAAGGTTGACGGTTAACAATGGCACCGGTAATTCCACGATTGATATACAAATTTCCGGCTTCAATGTTGTTTTTCCAAAGCAATTGTTCCGATTCGTCGAGACTTTGCAAACCTGAAGTTAACCCATAATCGGATTTATTTACCAACTCAATTCCATGTTCTAAACTGTCAATACAAACCACCGAAAGCAGCGGAGCAAACAATTCATTTTTGAAGGTAAAACTGTCAGGTTTCACGCCCCATTTGACAGTTGGTTTCAAAATATACCGTTTCTCGTCAACAAATTCGGGTTTCACCAGCCACCATTCGCCTTCTTCCAGGTTGTCAATGGCATGAAGCAATTTGTCGTTTTCGTTGGTAATCATTGGACCAACAATATTTCCGCCGTCCCAAACACCACCGGTTTTAATGCTTGTAACCGCATCAATCAGTTTGGTTTTAAATTCAGGATCGTCATAAACTTCTTTTTCAAGCAACAGCAACGAACAAGCAGAGCATTTTTGGCCGGCATTGCTGAAAGCCGAAGTAACGATATTCTGAATGGCATGGTCGCGGTCGCCACTGGAGGTAAGAATGATGGCGTTTTTTCCACCTGTTTCCGCTGAAAGTGGGCAAGTCGGGTTGTTTTCCAATAATCGGTAAGCCGTATCAGTTCCACCGGTCAGGATAATATGTTTTATCGAAGGATGTGCAGTTAAATAAGTCAGCGGTTCACGACCATCGGTACAAACGACCTGCAATGCTTCTTTCGGAACGCCGGCATCCCAGAAACATTTGGCAAATCCCCATGCCACCGGTAAGGCCACTGAAGCCGGTTTCAGAATAACTGTGTTACCGCCGGTCAAAGCAGCTGCAACACCGCCAACGGGAATAGCCAACGGGAAATTCCATGGCGGAATAACAAGCACGATTCCTTTCGGAGTAATGGAAACGGTTTCCAGTTCCTCGAAATTCTTCATTGAGATAGGATAAAAGCGGCAAAAATCAATCGCTTCCGAAACTTCCACATCGCCTTCGCCAAATGTTTTTCCGGTAATGGCGGACATGCAGCCAATCAGATTTCCACGATTATCAGCCAGATTATCAGCGACGTTATGCAAAATAATATTCCGTTCAGCCAACGTTGTTTTGCGCCAGTTTGATGCATCGGTTTCAGCAATATTTATAATCTCTTTTACCTGATCAATATTAGATAAACTTGCTTCACAAACACAAATTTCTTCCGGTTGGCTACGGTCGAAGAAATGCAATTTCTTTTCAGTTTCCAAATCGGTGCCACCAACCTGAACCGGAATATGATACGGTTTATCTGTTGCCGATTTTTTCCATTGATTCCGAATGGTATCAGCCCATAAGCGGTTTGGTTTTAAATCGAAATTGGTATCGGGTTCATTTTTAAAAACTGTCAGATCTTGCTGTTTGCCGCTTACTTCTTGTTGTTTATTCCTGTCTTGCGTTCTGAATGGTTTAGCCTCTATCTTATCTTTCAATGCAAACGCTTCTAAAAATTGCTGTTTCAGGAAATTCCATTGTCTGCTGTCATATTTCAGATTGAACGAATAACTCAGGAAGTTGTCTTTGCCGGTATTTTCGTCCAACCGGCGAACCAGATACGAAACAGCATTCAGGAAATGTTCGTTTTTCACCACCGGAGTATAAAGGATAATTTGCTTGCCAAGGCTGCGCATCACGCGTGGCAAGTGGTTTGCCATTCCTTCAAGCATTTCAAAAGTAACTTCTTCTTCCACATTATTTTTTTTACTCAACAAATAAGCATAGCCCAGACTGAAAAAATTATGCGAAGCAACGCCCACATGCAATACTTTTGCATTTTCTGCTTCCAACGCACGGTCCAGCATGTGCAGATAGTTGGCGTCCACGTCGATTTTAGTTCTCAACACCGGATTTTCCCATCCTTTCAAGGATGAAATTATACTTTCCATAGCCAGATTTGCTCCTTTTACCAAACGCATTTTGAGCGGAGTGCCGCCTTCGGCAACGCGTTTTTTAGCGAATTCAAGTAATTCAGTCTGGAAGTTCCAGGCATCAGGCAGATAAGCTTGTACCACGATTCCGGCCGAATAGTTTTTAAATTGTGGAAGTGCCAGCACGGTTTTGAAAATTTCCAGGGTCAGCTCGGTATCTTTGTATTCTTCCATGTCCAGATTCACGAATTTGGAATGAGCCACACCATCTTCGTCAACAAACGGGAAATCGATGGATTGCTGGTAAATACGTGTTAGTCGTTCGCATAGGTCAATTTTGTTTTGAGCATAATTCAGCGGGTTTATCTGTGCGTAAATGCCCGAAATCTTGATAGAAATATAATTAATCCGCGGATCTTTCAAGGCATCGAGGTAATGATAATAACGATGGTCGGCTTCGCCGTTGCCCAATACCACTTCGCCCAAGAGGTTTACGTTCTGGCCGATATGTTGTTTGCGGCGTTCGGTGAGGTGGTGGTTCAGAAACGAAGCTTTTTCGTTGATAATCACCTTAGCGGTATCCGACCGCAGGCGGTATTTTATTATCGGAACGGCGATGGAGTAGAAGCGGTAACCAAAACTGTTATAAAGTTTGAACAGGAAGGTGTCGGTGGCACTGAGAAACTGCGGAATGCCGTATTGCTTGATTAATATTTTGATGCGCAGTGCCAGTTTCTTGTTGTCGTGAATCTGCGATGTTTCGTCGAGCATTTTCGAAAGAAGGGTCTTGTCGTTGGGATTTTGAATCAGAACGGCGTATTTTTTCTGTTCTTTCAGCTCGTCTTTGGTGATTTCTTTTTCTGATTTGGCAAGAAAATCTTTTGCCCAATCAAGGACTTCGGTGGTGCTTATTTTTTCCATAAAATCTTAACTTGTAATTTAAAATTGTCCGAAAGATAAGGCAAAAGAATGAATTTTGCATATACATTTATAAAAAATTCAGGACAAAAATATTAACTGATTTCTTATTGATTATTTTAGACCTACTTAAAAAGAAATTTATAATCAGGAATATCAATTTTGCTTACAATCTTTCCGTTTCAGGCGAAAAATTAATTTTAAAAAAAATCCCGGTAATTCCGCAAATTTCCACAGATTTTTTATTGTCTGTGGAAATTTGCGGAATCAGCGGGAGTAAATTTTGTTATTGCTTTTACGGCTCACTTTTCTAATGAACCCTTTATATGATGATTTATTTTGTAGCCAGCCGTTCCACTTCACTCCAGTTTACCACGTTCCAGAAAGCTTTGGCATAGGCTGCCCGTTTGTTTTGGTATTTCAGGTAATAGGCATGTTCCCATACATCGAGGGTTAGGACGGGTGTACCCTTAACTTTTGAAATGGACATTAGAGAATTGTCCTGATTGGGAGTGGAAATAACACTTAATTTACCAGTACTGTCTTTAATCAGCCACACCCATCCTGAACCGAAACGATTCAACGCTGCCTTTTCAAATTCGGCTTTGAAAGCATCGACACTTCCGAAATTATCAACGAGCATTTTTTGCATTTTGGCCGACATGGGTGCAGTTCCTGCAGGAGCCATGATGGTCCAGAAGAAACTGTGGTTCCACACTCCGCCGCCGTTATTGCGTACGCCGGTTTGCAAATCTACCGGCAGTTGATCGAGGTTCTGAATCAGCTCCAACACATCTTTCTTGTAAAGTTCGGGATGTTTTTCCAGCAATTTATTCAGGTTGCTGACATAAGTGGCATGGTGCAAATCGTGGTGAATGCGCATAGTTGTGCTGTCGATGTATGGTTCGAGGGCATTGTACTTGTAGGGCAGTGCAGGCAGTTTATACTGGCCGTAACTGAGTACCGAAAAACAAAAAGCGAAAAACAAAAAGGTGTTGATACGTTTCATAATTGTAAATTTAAATGATTAAGATTACTTTTCTTTTATAACGCTTCATTTGTTGGATTTGTTTATTATTTTTTATACGTATACAATTAATTAATCGACCAAAATCACTGCATTAAAGCAATTTAATAAATCCATTTTCTGTTGATTTAGTAGAATTGATGCAAACTATGTGAACATACTTGAATCATTTCTGTTTTGCTTCTACTTTTAAATAAAACATTCCGGAAATTCCGGTTGTGATTATTAATCTAAAATGTAAAAATTAAAATGAAAACAGTAAGAATTCACGAGTATGGGAATGCTAATGTTCTTCGCATTGAAGATTTACCTGTCCCAACAATTGCAAAAGATGAACTATTAATCAAGATTCATGCCGCCTCCATCAATCCTTATGACTGGCAGGTACGCGAAGGTATGTATAAAGATATGAGCCAAACTAAACTGCCAATAACATTAGGACAAGATTTCTCCGGAACGGTTGAAAAAGTGGGTGGTTCGGTAACAGGTTTTAAAGTAGGCGACAAAGTATATGGAAGGACTTCAACGCAAATGGATGGTTCGTACGCCGAATATGTTGAAGTCAAAGCAAGCGATGTGGCTTTAATGCCTAAAACCATTAATTTCGACGAAGCAGCCACCTTGCCACTAGCAGGAACAACTGCCTGGGAAACATTGATAACCCGCGCCCGGATTCAGAAAGGACAGCGGGTTTTGATTTTGGCAGCATCGGGCGGTGTAGGTTCACTGGCCGTGCAACTGGCTAAAAACAAAGGTTGCTACGTGATTGGAACTACCTCGAGAGTCAATTTCGATTTTGTGAAAAGGCTCGGTGCCGATGAAGTGTTCGATTATATGAGCGAAGATTTCAGTGTAAACCTCAGGGATGTGGATGTGGTGCTTGATACTATCGGCGGTGCCGTTCAGGAAAAAGCATTTAAGGTTATGAAAAGGGGCGGTACACTTGTTTCCATTAAAAGCCAACCCAATAAGGAACTGGCAGAAAGGTTCGGCGTAAATGGCGAATTTGTATTAGTGAGTCACAATACGCATATTTTGAATGAACTCAGGTCGTTGATTGAAATGGGGCAAATCCATGCGGTTGTCGACAAAGTGTTTAAGTTTAATGATGTAAAACTAGCCCAGGATTATAGCCAATCCGGCAAAGCCAGGGGCAAAATAGTATTGGAAATTGCGAACTGATGAGGTTTGCATTCTCTGGAAACGTTCCACTTAAAGCCGGCGGGGAAACCACCGGCAGTGGGCGTCCCCGGAAATTGTTACCCGATGGTTGTAACATTTTTTATTGAAGTTTGTTATAATGTTTACTCTCTTATGAACCACTAAACATTTAAACTATGACTCCTGTAACCGACTCCAAAACCATCGTTTTTATTCACGGCCTTTTCATGAATTCAGAAAGCTGGAAACCGTGGATACAGTATTTTGAGAAAAAAGGATTCACTTGTCACGCACCTGCATATCCGTTTCACGAAGGAAATCCTTCGGAACTACGAAAAAACCCGAACCCGGAATTAGGAAAAATTACTTTTAGCGAAGTCATTTTCAGTTTATCATATTTCATCGATTTATTACCCGAAAAGCCTATCCTCATTGGACATTCAATGGGTGGGCTTACCGTTCAGAAACTGATTGAATTAAACAAGGGCGTTGCCGGAATCTGCATCGACCCTGCCCCACCTGCCGGCGTTTTCAGTTTTAAATGGAGCTTTCTGAAAGCAAACCTGTCCACCATCAATCCGTTGAAGGGCGATTCGGTGTGCCTTCCCACCGTTGCGTGGTATCAATACGCGTTTTGCAACACCATGACGTTGGAAGAAACCGCCGTGGAATACGAGAAATTTGTAGTTCCCGAAAGCAGGAACATTGCCCGCAGCAGCATTCGTGAAGATGGAAATATCAATTTTTCAAAACCACATAACCCACTTCTGTTTATTGCCGGCGAAAAAGACCATATCATTCCGTTGTCGCTGGTGAAAAAGAACTTCGAAGCTTTTAAAGTCAAAAACAGCCGCACAGACTTCAAACAATTTGCCGACCGGACGCATTATATTTGCGGACAAAAAAACTGGGAAGAAGTGGCGGGATATATAAATAACTGGATCAAAGACATAAAAACTGCATAGAATATGAATACGAATCAACAAGTACTGAAATCCGTGCCGGTAGTTGTGGAAGAAATCTACAAAGCATCGCTCGAAAAAGTCTGGAACGCCATTACCGACGAAAACCAAATGAGAGAATGGTTTTTTCCTGAAATGAAATCGTTTAAACCGGTTGTCGGATTCGAAACTCAATTTTACGTGATGGCAAACCGCGTGAATTACCTGCACCGTTGGAAGGTGTTGGAAGTGGTTCCATTTAAAAGGCTCTCATTCGAATGGAAATATCCCGATTATTCGGGCGACTCATACGTGGTTTTTGAAATTTCGGGCGACAGTAAAACCACTGAAATGAAATTCTCGCATTTCGGAATTGAAACTTTTCCGCAAAACAATCCCGATTTTTCGCGCGAAAGCTGCACCGGCGGATGGAATTATTTTATCGGCAAAAGCCTGAAAGAATATCTGGAAAAAGAAGAAGACGCCAATGCGGATTATGCCCCGGATTTTCAAATATAACAAATTAAGAACAATGAGAAAACTTATTTTATTCAATATGATTACACTCGACGGGTTTTTCGAAGGCGAAAACCAATCCTTGGAGTGGCACAACGTGGATGATGAATTCAATAAATTTGCGGTGGCGCAACTCGAAACAGCCGACACACTGGTTTTCGGTAGAATTAACTACGAATTAATGTCTGGTTACTGGCCAACGTCCCTTGCATTGGATGATGACCCGACTGTTGCCGGAATAATGAATTCGATTTCAAAAGTTGTTATTTCCACCACACTGGAACAAGTTGAGTGGGAAAATACGCGGTTAGTTCGCGAAAATGTCAGGGAAGAACTCGGGAAACTGAAACAACAACCCGGCAAACATATTTTTATTTTCGGAAGCGCCGAACTGGCTTCGTCCATTCTTGAAATGAATCTGATTGACGAATACCGGATTATGATTAATCCGGTGGTTCTGGGGCATGGTAAACCGTTATTCTTAAATGTAAACGATAAGCTGCACCTGAAACTTATCGACACAAAAGTCTTTAAATCGGGAAATGTATTACTTTATTACGAGCCTGAAAAGCAGGCAAATCAATAATTTTTTAAATTAAAACCAATGGAAACAATTAATAAAACAAAAGCAAGGGTCAGGACAAAAACTGACCGCGTCAGGAAGACAAA
>CAIYTJ010000184.1 GCA_903929065.1 uncultured Bacteroidales bacterium
AATAAACATTCTCAGTTCAAAAACAACTCTGATGTAAATGATATGTTGAAACGAATATTCTATGACGATTTTAAAACAGAAACATACCTTAATCAAAACAATATTAGTTATCTTTATGAATTAAGGCTATTAAAAGAATCGTTCGTTAAGCTTTATGTAGAATCAATTAATAATCTAACAGGAGAATACAGTCATGTCTTTGACTTGCATACAAGAATAAAAAAGTATGAAATTCAAATTTCACGTTTACGGATGATTATTGAACCCGAAGTACAGGTTTCAATCAATGTTCATACAACAACAAAAATTGAATATCTTAATGCCAAAAGTTATTGGATTACAGATACCGGAAGGAAAGTTCGTAAGTTCTCTAAGTCTATAGGAAAGCTTGATGACTTTAAAGATGGTCGACTTGGTACAAAAGCAAGAGAAGTTGGATGCGCTACAATGCAGGAGATTATGTATCAGCACTATAAAAATATTTACAAGTAATTTTTTTGTCAAAAGTGTTTATCATTACAACAGAAAAACAATAAATACAAATATACTATGAAATTAATTCTCTTACCACGCATTAGATCACCGGATACTTGAAGCTAAGTTCCGAAAGGCATATTGATAAAGGAAAGTAGGACGTGTCGTTTGAAATTCTTTATCACTTGAGGCATGCTATATTTTTTTTGCCCAAAACGTCTTTCATTAAACAAGATAAACATTCTATTTATTTAGTTATTTTAAATCTTAAAAATATAAATCTTATGGAAAGAAACATATTCGATGTAAACCTTAATCAGATTGAGGTACATCCAGAAGTGCTTAAAATGTATGAAAAGAAAGATCTTGAAGGTTTGAAGTTAACCATGCAGTTTGCAGGACAATTAGAACCTATCAAAGTAGTACAAGATGGACTAATGTATCCAGCATTCGATGGAGTTAGTCGTTACTATGCAGCAAAGGAACTTGGCTGGTCAACGATGACAGTTGAAGTGGTTGACCTTACACCTGATCAACTTAAAGATCAAAGTGTGCTGCGCAACTACCGCACGAAAAGGTCCTATACAGAAATCATACGGCAAGCCGAAATGATTCTTGGCATACTGGGTCAATCTCAGGGAAAACGTCGTCAAAAAATCGGTGATTCTTTAAGTCTGGATACTGATTTTTGTTTGGCCGGTAAAGATCGTTTTGAACTGGCATGTGATATTTTGGGTGTAGAGTTTTCTGCACGCACATTAAGACGGTTGATGAAGGTCAACGAAGTAATAACTAATTCAGACAATCCGGAAGTAAAGCAATTTGACTTTCTAGGTCGTATTGAAAGGGGCGAGATGAAAATCAATTCAGCTTGTGCTATAGCTTCCACCTATGAAGCTGAGAAGGCAGAACAAAATACAAATGCTCTGACAGATACCCTTAATTTTTTGAAAACCAACAATGCACTACAGAATATTGGTTTTACAGAAAACCCAATTACTAAAGAGTTCATAAATCCGTCAATGAAAAATGAACCATTAACATCAACAGAATTAGCAGTAACAGAAAATGTTGTAAGAGGTGAACATTTTACTCTTTACAACAAAGATTGCAATTCTCTGGAAGAACTGGCCGATGAAAGTGTAGACTTGGCAATGTTTTCACCACCATACTATAAGCAACGAACTTATCCTGATGGAGTAATGGAGGCAGAAATTCAAATCGGTGCTGAGAGAACTCCCGATGAATACATTAAACGTACAGTTCACCTTTACTCACGATTGTTGAGGGTTCTGAAACAAACGGGTAGTTTGGCTATTAATGTTGCAGAAAGCTACGAAGGAGAAAGCTGTCTGATTACAGCAAAATTGGTTGTCGCGATGTGTAATGCAGGTTGGAGTCTTCAATCCGAGTGGATTTGGAAGAAGGCAAACCAAAAACCCCAACGGAATATTAAGCGACTTTTGCCAACCTACGAAAAAATATTCGTTTTCGTGAAGAACCCAAAGGAATTCTATTTCAGGGATTTTAAAAACTGGCAGAAGGATGGTTCATTTAAACTTGTACATGGAGGTAACGATGGTGACATGGGAACCAAAAGAACTGAACCCTCTTATACCCTTACCAAACCTTACAAAAGGTTCCGTGATTTTTTGGATGAACAACAGGTAATGGGAGTAATTGAATCCACCGTATTCCAATGGTCGGAGTTGAATGAGATTGACCCGAATTATAGACATATGGCTCCATTTCCTTCTACGATACCTTTACTGCCCATTCTGATGATGACAAAACCAGGTGATACCGTTTTGGATATATTTTCAGGGACAGGAACAACCGCCACGGTGGCTGTACAGCTCGGCCGGAATGCTATTGGTTTTGATACTGATACTGTAGCTCATAAATTTGCAGTGAAGCGACTTCAGTTTGCAGAAAAGCATTTACCAAGTACAAACGAGGTTTTAGACTTTGAACAAGAATACTTACTTGCTTCATAAGAAAAAGGGGATTAATTTCCCTTTTTCTTGTTTTAATGAATCATTTTCGGATATTTTCGTTTCATATCGTATCATATTGTTTCGGAATTATCGTATAGTTATCGAATAGAATCGTACCATATCGTATCATTATTGGAAAATATCATTATCTTTGCCTCATGAAAAATATGGTATATACTTTTAGTTTGGACATGAATTGGAATCTGATCAATCTGTTAAGTCAGATTGATCGGTTCGATGCTACATGGACTTCGATTGAAAAAAGAGAAGGCCAAAGTTTGAAACACCTTAAAACTATTGCAACAGTAAGGAGTGTTGGAGCTTCAACCCGTATTGAAGGTTCTAAGATGAGTGACAACGAGGTGGAAGTCTTGCTTAGAAACATAGATATTTCAAAATTGGAAGATCGTGATTCTCAAGAGGTGGTCGGCTATTTTGAGGTACTTGATATTGTTTGTGAGTCGTATCAAGACATTGATATTAGTGAGAATAGTTTAAAAAACTTACATAATATCCTTATGAAACATAGTGTAAAGGATGAATGGCATAAGGGAGATTATAAACAGCACAATAATGCTGTAGAAGCAACATATCCAGATGGTACCCGTAACATTATCTTTCAAACAACAGAAGCTGGTTTTCCAACTCAAGATGCGATTAATTCACTCTTAGAGTGGTATAAAGATGATAAACAGACACATAAGCTTGTAAAGTGTGCGTTATTCGTATATGAATTTGTTTCTATACATCCCTTTCAAGATGGTAATGGACGCTTAAGCAGATTAATTGCCAGCTTACTATTAATGAAAGAGGGTTATAGTTGGATACAATTTGTAAGTTTTGAACATGAAATAGAAAATAAAAAATCAGACTATTATCGGGTTTTACGTTCTTGTCAATCTCAACGGCCAAATGAGAATGTCACTGAATGGCTTGTTTTCTTTTTGGAGGCATTAAAGAAAATACAATCCCAATTAATGATAAAATTAGAAACTAAGGGAGTCGAATCAAACTTATCATCGAGGGATAAAGCCATAATAAGTTTTATAGGAAACAATCCCGGTTGTAAGTCAGGTGAAATCGCCAAAAAACTTGGAATCCCCAATCCAACCGTTAAACGAGTGTTAACAGAATTGGTTCGTCTAAAATTAATTGAAAAGAATGGTGTTGGTCCTGGTACAAATTACCAAACAAAATAATACAGTAGAATAATGTAGTTAGATTGTTAAAATAAAAGCCACTTTGAGGTGGCTTTTATCATAACCATTAATCAAGACGCTAAAACATTCAATTGGTCTTAAATTTTTATTTTGTAACACATTCTCAATAAAACCAGTTTTCGAGATATTTATATAAATGAAAAAGACAGGGCATATTGTAGTGAGGGTAACAGCTAACCAGCTACGCAGACTAAAGAAAAAGATCAATTTCGAAAAAATCACGATTTCGGATCTTATACGTAAAATGATTGATGACGAACTGGAAATCAAAGAGAGTTGATTAATTGGAGCAACCTAATTTGATTTAATTTAATTCACACAGATATTATTCAACAGCCAAATAATATAATAACGGTTAATTACCAGCTCTTGCTCGGGAGTCAGGTAATACATATCCACAGATAGTTGATCAAAGTATTTTTTTATTAAAGACTGAGGAAAACCTTCCACCTTCCCATTCGTACCGAACGTAGACCACAGAAACAACTCATATCGGGTAGGATCATTAAATTCAGTGTCATTGTACTGAATATTATCACAAAAACTGGAATCGTACCCTAAATCAATAACATGTTCGGATTCAATTTCAACCAGCGTATCAAGCCAGTTATTTTCATGTTGGTAATACATTAGAGGGAGAATGAACTTAAATCCGGCAGGAGGTACCCAGCAATTTTCCTGGTTGTAGATATCAATGAAAATATCAAACCGTTCACCAATACCAGAACAAATCTGATAATGATCAATAGGATGAGTAGAACCATTCAAACTTTTCAAATAAATCGATTCCAGCCGATGGAACAGAATATGATGACATCTGCACGTTACCAATTGTTCAAGTAAAGCTAAGGAAGCACTAACACTGTTTAAACGCAATGGGTTCTGTGGGGTAAGTCCATAATTGTTCTTCCTGTTTGCATTGTTATATATCATAGATTCACCGAAATATTTTAATCTTATAATCCCACAACATAGCAAAGTTACAGCTCGCAGGATATCTTGCAGCATGTAAAGAC
>CAIYTJ010000185.1 GCA_903929065.1 uncultured Bacteroidales bacterium
AAATAAATGAAAACAAAAAAATCAACCCACTCAGTTCTTCTCTGTGGTTTTATCCTGCTGTTAACAAGTTGTGGATCAAAGAACGACCCTCAGGCACTTCCGGATCCAATTCAAAAAGAAATCATTTCACAAATCTTTGGAGCAGGTGCAAGTGCTTCAGGAGTATCAATGGTCAGCCCTTCTAAAGTAATGACTAACCATACTATTTTTAAATCACCGGCTTCATCTGCTACAACTTTTCCAATTCCAGCCACTACAACTAATGGCCCTAATGGAGGTACTATAACCGTTTCAGGCAATATGGATGTAAATTCAACTTCTTCAGAAGCAGGTACAATATCTATGACAATGAGTGAAGTTTTTGAAAGTTTCGGGATAATTGTTGAAACAAAGACCTATACCATGAGCGGTACGATACAATACACCGGTAACTTTACGATATCAACAAATAAAGTAACAGGAAAATTTACCACAAGCGGCTCATTAAATGTTGTTGGAACAGGCTATAGCAAACAGATGGCCATCGATCTTACACAAACGATGAGCGTAAACATGGATAGCTCAGGTAAATCAACAAGTACCACTGCTACTGTTACCGGTACAATAGGAGGGCAATCGGTTAATTATACAGTTACTCAATAAGAATAAAAGTATTTAATTAAGCTCCAAAGGGCTGTTTCATAAGAATAGCGAAAAATAGAAACAGTTCAGGATTGATATAAATTTCCCGCAAATTACACTGAAAAAACACATAATTATTTGTGATAATTGTCAGAATTTGCGGGAAATTTTTCTTTTTTATCAACAGATAGTTGAAATGGATCAACTGCCAAACTTGGTTAGTATACGATGGTTCTTTATTTGACTTGTCGGATATACGAATCAAAAAAACAGGACTCACATCCCCAATTTATCCAGCACTTTCGCAATCCTTTCCACCTTCATGGTGTCATTCTTTACCGAATAAATCCAGTCAAGCAGTTCTTTTTGTACCGATTTGGGCAGTTTTTCAAAGTTTTGAAGCGCAAGCGGCTCATCTTTGAGGCATGTAAGAAAATCATCTGGCACAACAGTAGGTAATTCTTGTGAATACAGGATTACATGCACCCAATCTCCTTCGTTTTTCTTTATTTTCTTTCTGATTTCACTCTTAACCGGCAACATCAACGTGTTATTTCCCATGGGCATCAGGTGGTAATTGCTTATTTCATATCCATCAATCGTGCCACGCACCTTCACCCAACCAAACCACGCATGTTTGTCCTGCGTAACTTCCGGAATAGCCGCAAAAGTCCATCCGCCCTTTCCCGGATATTTCTGAAGCAGGTAATCTTTGTCGACTAACGGGATTTTATCTTGACTTATTGATTCCATAATTTTACTTCCAACACTTCATTCGTTTCATCTGTCACTTTATAACGGTTATCGGAACGATATCCGACTATCCAGACTATATCATTGCCCGAAACAAGCAGCCAGATTTGTTCTTTTTCGGATAAATTAAGTTTTTTGTCTATGAAATAATCACTAAGCTTCTTTTTCTGGTTCATACCAAAAGGAAAAAACCAATCTCCTTCATTCCAACGGCGTAATTCAAGTGGAAAAATAAGCTTAGATGCGTCGATATGCAGGCAATTATTGCTTTTTGAAACCTGAAAGTCTGATGATACTGTAAGTCTGTTGATTCTCAAATTAATAGGGACTAATAGTTCTGCATCACTCAGCGAAATAAAATATGATACTTCCTTATTGCCATCTTTCGCGCTGATAATCAAGTGTGTCCTATCTTTGATCAACCGGTGTGTTTCAGAGTAAAAAACCTTGCCCGACTCGGCATCCAGTGCTTCGGTGATTTGTTCAATAACCGGTGGATTAAAGCTATAGGCTGATAACAATTCATACATCACTGTTGGGATATGTACTTGTTGCTTGATAACATCTATATTAAGCCTGATTTCTTCCTCTCTCTTATCAACAACCAGTTCCCTAATTCTATCGATGGCTTGTTGATAAATCGTCAGATTTCCTTCTAAATTCTCAATGGATTTGTACAGGTTTTCCCTTGCTGAAGAATTGATTTCGGTCAAAAGGGGCAAAATCTGATTCCGGAATTTGTTCCTGACGTAATTATTCGTGTGATTTGTATAATCTTCCACATGATCCAGCCCGTAATGAACGAGGTAATTCTCCACCTCTAATCGTGTGCAGCAAAGCAAAGGTCTAACCACATTTTTATTGCGTGAAGGTATTCCTGTCAACCCGCGAAGTCCTGTTCCCCTGACCATGTTCATTAACACAGTTTCGATACTATCGTCAGCTTGATGAGCAACTGCAATGGCTTGCGCGTGCAGTTTTTCAAGTAGTTCATTGAACCATTCATAACGTAAATCACGGGCAGCCATTTCAATGGATATTTTATGTTCTTCAGCGTATTTAGTTGTTTCAAAATCAATAGAATAGAATGGTATAGAGCAGGAGTGAGCCAGGTTGCGAACAAACTCTTCATCACGGTCTGAATCTTCCATTCTCAGGTGAAAGTTGCAATGTGCTGCTATACAGTCATATCCGAGTGATATAAGCACATGAAGCAATACCACGGAGTCAGCACCACCGCTGACACCAACAATTATTGGCCCATTTGGCGTCAATAATTGCTCTTTATGAATGTAAGTTTGTACTTTTTGTTGCATAAAAATAGTTGAAATTGAAGTATCTTTGCGCTAATTAATCATTTTTACAAAGATATTGATTTTACCTAACTTTTCCAACAATTAAATCGTTGGAAATGTTGATAAATAATTTAATAATGAAAACATTCCTAGAATTAGTACAATCCCGTCAGAGTGACCGTGCTTATTTGGATAAACCGGTGGAGCAGGAAAAACTGGACAGAGTCCTGGAAGCAGCGCGTCTGGCTCCTTCTGCTTGCAATGCCCAACCCTGGAAGATTGTGGTAGTAACTGATCAGGAGAAACGATTGCAAGTGGCTGATGCAACTGCAAATAAATTGTTGTCAATGAATCATTTTACTAAACAGGCACCGGTGCAACTGGTTGTGTTGGAAGAAAACGCTAATTTTACGTCAAGTGTTGGCGGTTGGGCAACCAATAAACATTATCCGCATATCGATTTGGGTATTTTAGCGGCACATATATCTTTAGCTGCTGCCGATGAAGGATTGGGATCGTGTATTATCGGTTGGTGCGATGAAAAGAAAGTACAGAAAGCGCTCGATATACCAAAAAACAAACGTGTTATGCTCGTGATATTACTTGGTTATTCAGCTCAGCCGCTTCGGGAAAAGAAGAGGAAAACGAAAGTGGAGATTGTTTCATACGATAAATATTAAATGAATTACGGGGACACTATTCAATATCTCTATGACCGTCTTCCAGTTTTTCATCAAATTGGAGGTGCTGCCTATAAACCGGGATTAGATAATACTATTCGGTTAATGAATGCGTTGAATAATCCTCAAAAAAGATTTCGGAGTATTCATGTGGCTGGAACTAACGGTAAAGGTTCTGTATCACATTTTCTGGCTGCAATACTACAAAAGGCTGGCTATAAAGTGGGATTGTATACTTCACCTCATTTGGTTGATTTCAGAGAACGGATCAGGGTAAATGGAGAAATGGTGAATCAGCAATATGTGGTTGATTTTGTGGAAAATAACAAGAATCTGTTTGATGAAATTGAACCATCATTTTTTGAAGCAACTATGGCGATGGCCTTTAATTATTTTGCTGACTGTGAAGTGGATGTGGCCATGATTGAAGTGGGATTGGGGGGAAGACTTGACAGTACCAATATTATTTTACCGGAATTATCAATTATTACCAATATCAGCTTTGATCATGTTGGTTTTTTGGGAGATACACTTGAAAAAATAGCATTTGAAAAGGCAGGCATTATTAAACAGAATGTTCCTGTTGTCATCGGAGAAGTATTACCGGAGACAAAACCTGTTTTTGAAGCAAAAGCAACGCAGGAAAATGCCCGGATTATCTTTGCTGGGGAAGTAGTAGAAGTTCAGTTTAAAAAGTATTCCGGAAATAAAATGTTAGTGGAAACTTCTGATAATAAATCATATACGGTCGGATTATGTGGAATATACCAATTGAAGAATATTGCCACAACTTTGACTGCGATTGAACTATTAAATCAATTGGGATTTAAAATTGACGAAACTGCTGTGCGGGATGGATTTGAAAATGTGTCCGAAATAACCGGATTAAAAGGTCGTTGGCAGGTTTTACAACAGAATCCAGTGATTGTTGCCGATACCGGTCATAATGCAGGTGGAATCAGCTATGTGGTGGAACAGCTGAAAAATCAAACATATTCAACTCTTCGGATTATTTTTGGTCTGGTTAATGATAAAGACAGTTCGGCTGTTTTAGCATTATTACCGAAAGAAGCAGTTTATTACTTTACTCAGGCCAATATTGAAAGAGCGCTACCGGCTGATTTATTGTTGCAAAAAGCTCAAAGTGCAGGTTTAAATGGTGGCGCTTATCTTTCAGTAGAAGAGGCGATAAAATCGGCAGTTATTGAATCAAACCCCGATGATTTTATATTCATTGGAGGAAGTAATTTTATAGTGGGAGAAGCATTGAATTATTTAAAGAAATAAGATTTATAATTATGAGAAAGATTTCAAAACAAGACGTGATTTACGTGGTTATTGTAACACTAACCTGGATGTTTATCAATTTTGCAGGGAATTTAATTGGTCTCTGGATTACAAAGATGATTAATGAGGCTGAATATCAATATCCGGACAGCATTTGGTTTGAATTTGTGAAACCGGGACTGGTGCAAACAGTTGTATTTGGAATCTTGTTTGCAGTGGCATTTTATTTCCTGAAAAAGAAACGGTTAGCTCCTTTTGCTTTTACAGCATTTCAGGTTGTTGCTTTTAATATATTCTTTATTATCAACCTGAAATTCAATCACGGACTGCATTTTGTTTCTACCTTTAAAAACATTGGCGTAAGATATATGGGTTATTTCGGACAATCAATGGTCGATATTTTACCCATTACAGGTACTTTTAATCAATCTGTTTTTGCGCCGGATAATACGGCCGTCTTTTATCTTTACTGGGTTTTATTGAATATGATATATTATTTTGCAATAACCTGGCTCTCAATCATTACGGCAAAATATTTTTTAGGAATTTCATTCGCCGAACAGACCGGCAAATCAAAAGAGGTTGAGAAGGAAGTAGGAGATTTATAAATCCTTCACCAATACATTCTTAATTGCATCATCCGATTGTTCTTTCAGGCTAAGTGTTTTTTGCCAGAACGAATCCAGTAATTCACTTTTATTGGTAAGGAAAAGCTCCGAACCGTGATTATCAAGTTTTGTAAACAGCAGGTTTACTGTGAGTTGATTAATATCGAATGCCGGCACAAAAGTAATTTTCTTCCCTACACTAACTTCAGTCAAAACAGCAACTTCTACCAACTTTCCAATCAATTGATTCACAATACGAATCGGTAGTCTATAGGTATGTGCTATATTTTCAGCCGTGAGTGCAGTTTGTTGCGACTCAAACCGTTTCACGATAATATATGTAATAAAAAGTGTCAGAAAGTTCTTATACCTGGTGCTGATATGATTCGTATCAAATTCATATTCAAAGTTTTGAATATTCTGTGAAGCATACGATATTTCAGCACCGAATAATACAATCAGACACGAAATCTGTAGCCACAGGAATAACAATGGAATAGCAGCAAAACTTCCGTAAACTATATTATAACGCGATAAATAATTTTGTCCGTGAATATACATTAACTGGAAAAGCTGGAAAAAAGTACCTGCTACCAGTCCGGCTATCAATGCATTATAAAACTTCACCCTCGTGTTAGGAATAACAAGATATAAAATGGTGAAAACTATCCAGTTAATAATATAAGGTGTAAATTTTACTCCAAAACGTAAGAAAGGAGTTAAAACATCATAGATAAAAACCTGCGAGACTTTTGAATTGAAATAAATAGACAAACCACTTGAGAAGATAATCAGAAATGGAATTATCAAAAACGATGATAAATATGTTGCGATCTGCCGGTTAAATGATCGTTGCTTCTTAACTTGCCAGATAGTATTAAATGCTCTTTCAACCTGCCTGAAAAAACTCATTACCGACCAAAGTAAAATAATAAGACCGACGCCAATAAAAACGCCTCCCTGAGCTGATTTCAGATATTGATCTACAAAACCCATGATGGTTGGAATCAGATTGGCTTTTCCTACCATCGTTCCTTCAAGCGATTGTTCAATAATCTTATCAAAGCCAAATCCTTTGGCAATAGCCACAATTAATGAAAATAACGGAACGACACCAAATAAAATAGAGTAGGTGAGTGCAGAAGCTCTGACATACAAATTGTCAACAATAAAACCCCTGATTGCAAGAATAATGGTTTTAATAAACCGATAAAAATTTCTGCGGGTATTGGTTAGTTCATATTCAGTAACCTGCCAGATTTCATACCGCAGAAATGTATAAATTCGAACGAAAAATGCAATATATTTCGACATAAAATTTAATTACAAATTTTTCAGTTTCACGCTTACTCGCCGGGAATTATTAAAGAAAAAAAACAGTAGGTCTGTAAGCCGGGTTCTGTACTTTGCCTGAGCAAAGTGTCTGTCATTTATCTCGAACATAAGTCACCTTATGCCTTTAGCGATCTACCCCCCGACATCGGGCGAGCAACCCTACATGCGTCGGTATACGTGATCTTGCAACCCATAAGACGTACGGCATCACGTGTTGCCACGCGACCCGGTGAGCTCTTACCTCACCTTTTCACCCTTA
>CAIYTJ010000186.1 GCA_903929065.1 uncultured Bacteroidales bacterium
ATCTTTACATCGTCAATCCGTTCTTTGGCATCCGCTGGCAAAGTACCAAGAATGTATTTTACAGCTTCATCTTCATCATATACCAATAAATCGTCTTCCTGTGTTTTCATAATGATTGTGTATTAAGTTTTTAATAAGAGGAATTTCTATTTAACTTCAAAGATAGATTATTTTTTATTAATCATGATTCAAATCAGTATTTTTTTTGATAATATAAACATTTAGAGCGTATAAAATTCCCTTTTTTACTGACTATTTAATAAGTAATTGATGATTTTTTTCAATCTTTGCAGTTGAATACTTAATTGCAGTTGAAATTATGACTTTATCCGACTTAACATGCATTCGACTTCAAAATCAGCAAATCGAAAATTCGACATTCAAATCTCCAAAGGAACTTGTCAGTTGGATGGGCGCTATGCAGGCACAAGATTTTCCAATGTCAAAATGGGCAATTGGATTGAGAACCTTAAATTCAACAGTAGAATCTATTGAAGCAGCTTACAATCGGGGCGACATTATCCGCACTCATTTATTACGGCCTACCTGGCATCTTGTTTCATCCGATGATATTTACTGGATTCAGCAACTTACTGCTCCTCACATCAAGCCGGTATTCAAGGTAAACAACAAGCTACTTGAACTAACCGAAGAGCTTTATTCAAAAAGCAACAGGTTACTAGAAAAAGTTCTATCAAATGGATTGAGCCTTACACGCGAAGAATTGATTCGTGAATATGATAACATTCACATTAGAACCGACCAAAACAGACTGTCACATTTTTTGATGAATGCCGAATTGGAGGGAATTATTTGCAGCGGCCCATTGAAAGCTAACAAACTGACTTATTGTTTGCTAGAAGAACGGGTTCCAACAAAAAAATTATTAAACCGTGAAGAATCACTTGCCGAATTAGCCAAAAGATATTTTAAAAGTCATTCGCCGGCTACTTTGCGGGATTTTATCTGGTGGTCGGGTTTATCCATCACAAATGCAAAAAATGCACTGGAAATGATAAAATCTGGATTAATTTCAGAATCAATCAATTCGGAAACTTACTGGTTTTCTGATTCATTTCACAAAAATAACGAGAACTTTTCAATTCATTTATTACCGGCTTTCGACGAATTTCTAATCGCCTATAAAGATCGTAGTGCTTCAATCACAATCACAAACAACAAAATTGCCATTTCCGACAATGGTATTTTCCGACCGATCATTGTAGTAAACGGTCATGTAACCGGTTTGTGGAAACGATCAATACAAAAAGACAAGATATTGATTGAAACAAACCTGTTTGAAGAGCATGAAGATTTTATTAAAACGGAGATTGAAAAGAAGATAAAACATTATGCTGACTTCCTCAATAAAACTCCAGAGATGAAATTTGAAGTTATATAGGATATACGTTAGAGAAATTTCAGTAAACACTTAGCGTATTTTGATTGTAACAAAAAATAACAAGAACCACAAATAGCTATTCTGTGGTTCTTGTTGTTTTACAATTAAATTACAAAGAATTTATTTGACTATCAACTTCTTAGTTATATTTGATGTTCCTGACTTTACATTAATCAAATAAGTACCACCTGGCAAAATATATTCCGGGTTAATTTGTAATAATGGCTGAATGTTATACTTGCGCACAAACAATTGTTGACCTTGCATACTGAAAATACTGATAAGTACTTGTTTTTCGGTATAACCAGAAAGGGCAAGGTGTATTGGTTGTGAATTTGTAGCTATATTCAAAACCTTCACATCCGAGTTATTATTTGCAACACCTGAAATTTCTGTACCACCAACAGTTAATGTTTGGCTAAGTTGCGCTGAGTTATAAGTTGCATCACCAGCCTGAGTGGCAGTTATGGTAGTTGTTCCTTTACCAACAATATGAATCATTCCGTTCACAATTGTTGCAACAGACGGATTTGAGCTGGTGTAAGTAATTGTATATGTACCGGAAGGCAACACCTTTTTCCATTCGTTTACAAAGAAATTTCCGGACCACATTAAATTATTCGGATCATAAGTTGTTCCTGACGGACTATGAGCGGCTCCGGCAATTACGTGAAGTTCATTTGTTGTACCTGCTGCATTGAAAGCCGCCTGCAAATCATACGCGTTTTGAACAGGAATAGTTGTATCAGCACTACCATGAATCTGAATAGTAGGAATTGAATTTGCTGTTAAGTATGGATATGTCCAACCTCTTAATTCAAGTTCTTCAGCACCCCAAAACATACCACAGGCAATAATTCCGGTTTTGTTCCACGGCTTATTCAGATATGCGGTTTCAGGTGCATATTTGGCAGAAGTGTCAGGGCCAGGAAATTGAGCCAGGGAAACTGCAGCTTGTCCACCGGCTGAACCACCACAAATAAAGAGTGAATTTACATCAATACCATACGTTGCTGCATGAGCTCTGATCCAGTCAAGTGCTGTATTTCCATCTCGTGCAGCATCCTGTAAAGCCGGCCATTTAAGAGCAAGAGTAGTTGCACTTGAACGTAAACGGTAATCGATTGAAATACAAACAAATCCACGTTTTGCAAAAGCTGTCGCATAATTCACAATATACGATTGTGAAGATTTTGTGTTTGAAGTAAACGAACCACCATGAATCCAAAGCATACAGGGGCGGTTTATTGACACATCACCAGTTGGCTGATAAATATCCAGACTCAAATTTTGTTGACTTCCACTACTGTTTGTAACCGTTGCATATTGCACAGTTGTAATATTTACAGCTGAAAAACGACTTGCATTCAGGAACAAATCAGGATTTGCAACAGGAGCAGCAATTGCATCTGTTGTAGCACCGGGACTGAAATCCGCATCGCCTACATTTTTGTTTGGTAAAACAGGGAATGTAATGGTTTGATTTAATTTTGCTGCAGGTGAAACAGTCAGGTCTTGTGCAAAATCAGCAGCTGCATTATAAGTTGCATTTCCGGCTTGTGAAGCTGTAACTTTTGAAACACCGGCGCCTAAAATATGAATATTACCATTCACAATTGTGGCTACGGACGTATTTGAGCTGGTATAAGTAACAGGCAATCCGGAATCGGACGTTGCACCGGGACTGAAATCAGCATCACCCACTTTTACGGATGGTAGAGCAGGAAAAGTAATAGTTTGATTTAATTTCGTTGGTGCAACAACGATTAAAGTTTGGCTAACACTTTGAGCTGCATTATAAGTAGCATCACCGGCCTGAGAAGCAGTTATAGTTGTAGTTCCAACACCCACGAGATGAACATTTCCCGCAACAATAGTTGCCACAGCAGTATTTGAACTGACTAACGAAACTACTAAATCTGAACTTGCAGCTGCTCCGGGATTAAAATCAGAATCGCCCAATGTTGCATTTGGAATTGGTGGAAAAGTAATGGTTTGATTTAACTTGGAACTGCTGCCAAAAGTAATACTTACTAAAGTTGGCGTTGGTTGCAATGTTGGAACATTATCTTCAGCCACAAAATAAACATCATACGTTGTACTTTCACTCAGACCGCTTACGGTGGTTGAATATTCAGTTGTCGCTGATGAACAGGCAATTGTACCAGCTAAAGTTGAAACAACAGGCGTTCCACTAGCATTTTGATGTGCTTTAACCTGTGCTGATGTTGGGGTCGTGGCACCACCCGGCAGTACAACAAAATATACATTACCTGCAACATTTACATTCACTTTGGCAATAAATGATGTAAATGATATTGCAGTTACTGTTGGCCAACCGGCTGTCCATTTTGGAATGGCAGGACCAGTAGTATAAGTTAGCAAAATTCGTCCATCACCACCGGCACCACCGGCTTTTGCAGCTGTTCCGCCAAAACCACCCGATCCACCTCCACCAGGTGTTTTACCGGGAAGTCCATTAGTTGATGCAACTATAACTCCTGCTGCTCCATTTCCTCCACCACCTGTACCAATGCTTTCAGCACCAGGATTTGTACCAATTCCGCTTGCTCCGGCACCTAAACTGCCTGCTCCGGCACCACCACCGCCTGAAAACATCACTGCCGATGCATAAACAGCACCTGCTATTCCATCACCACCGGCATAATTATAAGTTCCTTCATATCCCTTATTTCCAACACTTGAACCCGCTACTGTAGCACTTGGCGTACCGGAACTTCCCCATTTACCTCCTAAACCACCAACAGCAATAATACTGTCTGTTCCATTTATAAAAAAGGTTTTTCCTCCGGGATTAGATGGTAAGCTCGAAGTTGTTCCTCCGGGTGCACCACCTGCACCAACTGAAACTGTATATGTTGTTCCTGGTATAACAGTTACTGTTGTGTTTTTTACATATGAACCACCGGCACCACCACCACCGGCTTTTCCGGTACCACCGCTTGCACCACCACCGCCGGAACCACCAGCGCCCCAACATTCAACCTGAACCGAATAAACTCCGGCCGGACAAAGCCAGGTTGTAGTTCCAACTTTTAGCGTGTCGGTTTTTTGAGCTAACAACGAATTGTTTAAGAATAGTACGTTTATTATTAAAACGACAAAAAAACTGAATATTCGTTTGATATTCCTTTTTAATTTTGAATCAATAATTATAGAATTGATTCCTTGAAATGTAGAATTGATTTTCATATTTTTCTGATTTTTAGAGTTGTATTGTTGATTTATTTCTTTTTGGATAGAGTATTTTTCCATTCTTTTACAAAAAAATCTGCCAACCATTTTTCAATTGTTGGATCGGTTTTTGGTCCTGTTGGAGTATGACCAAGTTCCGGAATTATGTGAAGTTCGTTCGAAATTCCGGCTGCCGACATTGCTTGAGCTAAATCTTTGCTATTCTGAACCGGTATTGATTTGTCAAGTTCACCATGAATCATAACGGCCGGAATGGATTTCGCTGTCAGGTATGGATAAGTCCAACTTCTAAATTCGCTTTCCAATCCACCCCAAAGAATTCCTGCTGCAATGATTCCCTTTTTATTCCAGGTTTTATTTTTATATTGATTTTCAGGAGAATAAATTGCGGATACGTCTTTTCCATTAAATTCAGTAACTGTGATTGCCGTTCTGCCACCAGCTGAACCACCGGCAATAAACAAACAGGTTGGATCAATATTGTAAGATTTTGCATTAGCACGAATCCAGTCGAGTGCTGTGTTAGCATCACGTGCAGCATCCTGCAGTGCCGGAAATTCTTCTGCTTTTGAAGGCATGTCGACACCATCCCGAAGGCGGTAATCTATGGAAATACACACGAAACCTCTTTTGGCAAAGTCTTTCGAATAATTTACAATGTAGCTTTGTGTCCTTTTGGAATCGCTTCTGAATCCTCCACCGTGAATCCATAAAATACAAGGACGATTTTTTGAGACATCACCTGCCGGTTGGTAAATGTCACAAGACAAATCCTGTGTAACACCTTTATAATTAATCACTGTGGTAAACTTAACACTTTTTATTTCAGAAACTTCTGCAAAACGATCTTCTTTTAGAAATAAAGTTGGATCAATTTGTGCAGATATGTTTTTCGTATACAACAAAAAGAATATCAGAACTATAAAGTGAAATTTTAATTTCATATTAAAATACAAAACTTATTGAATGAACTTTAATTAA
>CAIYTJ010000187.1 GCA_903929065.1 uncultured Bacteroidales bacterium
ATGAAATAAAAATGCTATATCCAATTAACAATAATGTTCCGGAACCAGTACATATTAATGGATATTTTATTTCCTGTAAACTTCCGTTGTAAATCGCTAAATAACCCTGTTGAAAAATTACATTTAATTGAATATAATATTTTGTAAGTATACCAGGTAGTGCTATAATAAAAATTAAAATACCTGCAGTATAAAGATAAGAGCTAAACTTTACATCACTCTTTTTCACATTACTCTCATTTACATAACCAAATATAATTCCCAGAAAAATTATCGCTATAAAAAATGCAGTAAAAGTATATGTAGTTATAAAAATTTCATTTGAAAGATGAACTTTAACGAAAAGAAATTCTTTGTGTATGTCAAGAATATTTATCAGATCAAAAAAAGGAAGACTTAAAAGAAATAGAAATAAAAGTCCCAAGAAAATAGTAAATATATGAATCAGACTATTCAACCGTATTTGTGCATACAAGGTCCAAAAAAATGTAATAAATAGAATGAATTGGGAATATAATACTAAGTTATCTGTTTCAGGCAAATGATAGATAATTATTGTACTTATTGACAAATATAAAAGTATGAGAAAATGCGTTATTGCTATATTTTGTAATTTCATGTTTGAACCACAAGTTGTTAATATTATTCAAACTCGTTAATTATTCTTTTTAAGGTTAGCTATTAAAATGAAATGATACATAAAATAACTACTCATATTTCTCCATCTTGTCATCAATGCTCACATCGCTGGTTGAGCTTTGAATTTTAATATATGTCATCAAATTCTCAGCTCCAGCTGTATAACAGGCTTCCTGAGCAAGTTTAACCACCTGCATAATATCATCGTAATTCCCCTCCATAACAGTTTCAAATGGCGTTACTTTATATCTTAATCCGGAAGCAGCGATTACTTCAATTGCTTTATCAACAAGCAAATAAGGATGAATTGTTTTTGAAGTTGGTAAAATTTGAAGAGCTATGTTTACAGTCTTATTCATCTATAGTAAGAATGTTAGTGATATTAATAGATTTAAACGTTTCTTTCGATTAAAAATTGTGTAGATAGTTCACTTTTATTGAATAATAAATCAACTTATCTCAAACAAAAAACCCGAAATTTCTTTCGGGTTTTCGAATATTTGTTTAAGCAACTGTTATTCAGCAACTTCTTCAGTTACCTCTGCAATCGGAGCTTCCGGTGTTACTTCATCTGAAGTTTCAACTACTTCCTCTACTGCAGGAGTTTCTTCAGCTATTGTAGCTGCTATAGCATCTGCTTTTTTCTTAGCCAATTCTGCAGCTTTTGCTTTATTCACTTCTACTTCAGCTTTTTGACGGGCTTTCAAATCTGCTTGTTTTTGAGCAGCAAGTTGTTCTTTTGTTTTTACAACATTAGATTCTTTGCTGGTTTTCCATGCTTCGAAACGTTTTTCGGCTTCATCTGCATCGAATGCTCCTTTTTTTACCCCTTCGAGTAAGTGTTTTTTCATTAACACACCTTCTGCTGAAAGAATGGTACGGGTTGTGTCGGTTGGTTGGGCACCAGTTGTCAACCAATACAATGCACGGTCGAATTTCAAATCGATAGTTGCAGGATTGGTGTTTGGATTGTAAGAACCGATACGTTCAATGAATTTGCCATCACGTGGCGCTCTGCTGTCTGCGATCACGATATGATAATAAGCATATCCCTTACGACCGTGACGTTGCAATCTGATTTTTGTTGGCATTTTTTAATTTTTAAAATGATTATACCTAATGCTTTTTCTCGAAAAGCGGATGCAAAGGTAGTCAATTATTTTTAATGCACAATGCACAATTCATAATTAAGATATTGAAATTTGCTGAATTAAGTGCAATTTTGAATTAATCACAAAGCACCCAGGCAGTTTCAAATTTTTCGTCTGATTTTCGGAGGTTTTCCATAAATTGAATGGCTTCGTTTTTGTCCGAAAATGATTGAATGGCAATCCGGTAGGTTCTGATTGGTTCTAAAACATGAGCTTCTTTGAAATCACTCTCAATCAGCTTATTACAAAAAGTTTCAGCCGATTTTTTGGTTGGCAAACTAGCTACAATTACGTGGTAGTTTTTTGAAATTTCTGAAGTTGTTACTTTTGCAGTAGGCTCATCTGCATTCTTTTGCAAATTTGATTGCTCTGGAGTTGAATTTATTTTCGTTTTTTCGGAAAACACAGGTATAAAGCTGGCATAATTTGGTTGACGGACATCGCTTACACGTTCTGAGACAAAAAATAATCCTAAAACCAGTAATATGGCAGCAACATATTTATAAATTCTTCTTGATGGCAATAAAATCGTAATTTCACGACGTTTTTCAATTCCAATTTGTTTCTTTTCCGAAATATAAATAGCTGAAAGACCTAAATTTTGTGGTAAGAAATCAACTTTTTCAGCCGGTAAAAAAATGATATTCCCAAAATCATCCATTTGAATCATTCCAATTGAACCAATTTGTATCGATACATTCGATTTTAGATTCAACTTCAGTTTTTCCACCTCATTTTGAAGCAATTCCATCGCTTGTCGGTAGCTTATTTGCTCTGTACGTGAGATTTCAATTGCCAAAAGCCCATCGCCATGCAGCATTAATGGATTGAACCCTATAGTTGCACGAGGAGCAGTTATTTTATCGGACAAAATCGCTGCAGATTGCTGTTGAACAACAAAACCACCAAAATCGGGCACCACAACATAATCGTGTCGTGCCAGAAGTTTTTCAATATGCCTGCTTAAATTTTCCACTTTGCAAAAATAGAACAAACGAATTAGTCTTGACTTTTTTTGGTCAAAAAGTTATCAACAAGTTGTTAGACTTCAAAAATCGATGTATCTTTGTGCTGTTAAAATAAAAATCAGCATGAAAAAAACAATTCTAATTACAGGTGGCGCCGGTTTTATCGGTTCGCACGTGGTACGGTTATTTGTCACTAAATATCCTGATTATCAAATTATAAATCTGGATGCATTGACTTATGCCGGAAATCTTGAAAATCTGAAAGATGTGGCCAACTTACCCAATTATAAATTTGTAAAAGGCGATATTACAGACGAGATATTTATTCCTGAATTGTTTTCAACTTATAATTTCGACGGAGTCGTGCATTTGGCTGCTGAGTCTCATGTTGACCGGTCGATTACAGATCCTTTTGCATTTATCCGCACGAATGTTTTCGGAACCTGCAATTTATTAAATGCAGCAAAGGAAGCGTGGAAAGGCAATATGGATGGCAAACGTTTCTATCATGTTTCGACTGATGAAGTTTATGGCGCCTTGGAATTTGATGGAACATTCTTTACTGAAGAAACTAAATACGATCCACATTCACCATATTCGGCCAGTAAAGCGTCGTCCGACCATTTTGTTCGTGCTTATCACGACACTTATGGTTTGCCAATTGTAATTTCAAATTGCTCTAACAATTATGGCGCAAACCATTTTCCGGAAAAACTTATTCCACTTTCAATCAATAATATTCGCAATAATAAACCAATTCCAATTTACGGAAAAGGCGAAAATGTGCGTGATTGGTTATTTGTAAATGACCATGCAAGAGCCATTGACACTATTTTTCACAATGGAAACAATGGAGAAACCTACAATATTGGTGGAAACAATGAATGGTCAAACATTGAATTGATTTATGCTCTTTGTAAAATAATGGATCGCAAACTTGGTCGTCAGGAAGGTGATTCTGCAAAACTAATCACTTTTGTGAAAGACCGTGCCGGACACGATTTGCGTTATGCCATTGATTCAACAAAACTTCAACGAGAATTAGGCTGGAAGCCATCATTACAGTTCGAAGAAGGTCTTGAAAAAACGGTTGACTGGTATATGGAAAACCAGGAATGGATGGACAATATTATTAATGGCGATTACAAAAACTATTACCAAAAACAATATACCGAAAGATAATTGAACGATAATTTTACAAAAAAAATGCAGCAGAATGATTTCTGCTGCATTTTTTGTTTATCATTTCTTATATTTTAAAAACCGCTATATACAACATTTATTCTCATAGGCGAAGTTGTATTTTTTCCACTCATAATTGTTGTAGCACCCATCAAAAATTGTTGTTTGACTGAACTTACAGCAACTGCTCCATTCGAACTTGTAGTGGTTGTAACCGCTACCGGAATTAATCTGACATTTAAATCAACTGGTTTGCCATTAGGAGCATTTTTCAATTCATTTGCAATGAGTTTTGCCACATTAAAAGTATAATAATGCTCATATACGTCTGTTGTTCCTGTTTTAAGGGAAGTTACGTATGTTGCCAATACAGAACAAGTATCGGCCGGAGTTTCCTGATTATTGAAAAAACGATTAATTGCAGATTCTTTTACTAATAAAACATTTTTCACTATGGGATGCAACACAGTATCTTGCTCAGTTTCAGAAACGTTTACCCGCAATAGGGCACTGTTAATCGTCAAATTTTTCCCATTTACACCAGCTTTCAATCTTGTTTGTATATTGGTAAGTGGTAATCTTATCTGAGTTTGCAGATTTGCAGGTGAAGCCAGATAATTCTCTTCAATTGTAGGTTGTACTACATTTGCACGGTCAGGATGCTGAATTCGGTTTACCTGACGAACTTCTGAATTGGCAGGGAAAGTAAGGTAATCTTTTACAATAGCAGTTGAATCACCACCATTTATATTTTTTGTTTTATAGGTATAATGATAATAATATCTTAAATTCATCAAACTTATATTCAATAAAGTCGACGCACCAAAATTGGCAGTAATATACATTCCTTTAAAGAAGCTCAAGAAGTCACTGGTTGATTTATAGTGAGTATCGTCAAAGAAACGTTGCACAAAATCATCTTTTAATTTAAACCTGACAACTTTTGGAACACTGGTTTTATTACCTGCCCTGATAATTCTTTCACCAAGTTTCAACGTTTTATCTGTATAATCAGCTGGATTCAGGTTCGATGCTAATTTTTCGGAGTAATTGAAAGTTTTTTTATTCATTTCATAAATATTCAAGTCTAAAGGAGCTAATGAATCACCAAAACAACTTGAATAATAGATCAATACAGATGCTGAATCAGCAACAGAATTAGCCGGAAATTTAAATCCTTCCGGACAATTAACCTGTGCCAGAATATCTGCTTGTATCGTTCCAAATTTTGTGTCGTAAAATGTACCTAACAGAAATGAATCAGGACGTGAAATTATGGAATCAACAAAAATTGTACTGGTTTTCAAATGAAAAGTATCAGTCCTGACAGTAATTGTATCTGATCCGGACTGGATTCCCTTACCAATATCTGATAAAGTATCAGTACATGAGAAAACGAAAAAAGATAATAAAATTAGCAGGATTATCGGATAAGCTTTCATCTGAAAAGGAAATAAGATTGAAAATTGAGAGTTAAAAACGAATGGGAAAATACATAATCTTTATATGCTGTCATAAAAATTTACATAATCATCTGCATAATCTTCGTTAAATTTATAGGGCAGAAATTTTATTTTTTTAGATGCAATGTAATCTAAAACATCCTTATTTACAACTTCACTTGACTGTATAACAGCATCTGAATAATCAATTGCCAGTTTTGAAAGTGCCACAAAATCGATAATTTTATCTTTCACCTGAACAACATGACGCTTTTCAATTCCTTCGAGTAACAGTCGTTCAGAAAATAAGCTCCGGAATGGTTTTTTAAAC
>CAIYTJ010000188.1 GCA_903929065.1 uncultured Bacteroidales bacterium
CATAGGTGAAATAACCCGCACCGGAAGTTATCTGGCAAATGGAAATTATCAATGGATTTATAAATGCAATATTAGCTCATCCGTTGAATCAACCGAACAGTTAGCAATTTCATTATCAAAACCATCTGATTTCCCTTTCGAAATCAACAATTTGCCGGGTGTGCTTACTGTTGAACCAAAATCGACAAAAACAATTGAATTCGCGGTAACTGTTCCGGCTTCGTATATTAAAGAACCGGTAAATACGACAACGTATAATCTTACATTGACCTTGAAAAGTACTCCTGAAAGCATAGTTACAAAGAAATTCACCGCAAGTGGTCCACTTCCGCAGCATCCGCGGCTTTTTGTGCGGAATACTGAAATACAAGATCTCAAACGGCGCTTTAGTAATCCCGATTTTTATGATTTGAAGAAAGTTTTCAACGAACAAAAATCCTTTGGCACGGATGGTAAAGTTACTTCTGAGAAACCGGACGAACATATCCGTCAGAAAATGGAAGCGCTGGCGTTGGAATATATGCTTGATAATTCCAAAAAAGCTTCAGGCAGAGAAGCCATAATGCTGGCCATAAACTATATGACTTCCTATGCAGCAATGCGAACCTCTAAGGCGGAAGGTTATGAGGATAATACAAACACCTACGACGCCCTGATTGGTGCGGCTTTCGTGTATGACTGGTGTTACAATCTGTTGACGGATAAAGAAAAACTGGATTTAATGGCCGGCATGAAAAAGGTTTGTCTGATTGGCGAATACGGATTGCCGGGAACGAGCAAGGTACAATACCTGGCCGGACATTACGGCGAATGCGCTCCAACTGCCTACATGGCCATCGGAATCGCAACGTTTGATGAAGATCCATCTTTCTTTAATTTTGAATTCGACGAACAGGTAAACAAGTTTGCACCGTCACGCAATCCGATGTACAAAGCCGGAACACATCATCAGGGCGCACAATACATTCACGTTCGGTATACACATGAGTTATTACAACATTTTATGTTGAATGAACTGGGTTTAAGTCCGTATGATAAAGATATTTCAAAAGCAGTTTACCGCGCCATTTACGATATTATTCCCCAGAAAACAGACATGGATGGCATGCCCGAAGGTGATGGACACAATCATCTGGAAATGGGTTACAGCCAGTTATTTTATCTCGCTGCAAATCTGTCGAAAGATCCGGTGTTGGAAACCGTTTCCAAAAAATACCTGATGGAACAGAAAAACCAGAGTGCGCGGCTGTTCATTTACCATAATCCCGAAATTCCCGCTAAACCAATGGACAGTTTATGTTTGAGCCGCTTTTTCCCTTCGCCATCCGGCATTATGATTGCGCGTACCAAATGGGATCTGGATAAAACCGGTTACGATTCGAATGCCATGGTGGTGATTATGAATATGAAGGAATATAATGCACAGAATCACACGCATCTCGATGGCGGTCATTTCGGCATTTATTACAAAGGTCATTTGGCATTGGATGCAGGCATTTATCAGGGAAAAGATGCGCAAAATGGTTGGGCGAAACTGAATTATACCAATTACTTTGCGCGAACCATTGCTCACAATTCGTTGCTTATTCTTGATCCGAACGAGCCGTTGCCTTACGGCTGGGATAAAAAATCGGTGGTAAAGGCGCGCGATGGCGGACAATTCTTCTTTGCCGACCATGCCTGGGATACAAGTGCTGATATGTTTAAAGCAGGAAAATCCTCCGAAATTCTGGCTGAAGAAATTTCAGCAGGTATGCAGCCGGATTATACCTATTTCAAAGGCGATTTGACCAAAGCGTATAATGTTCCCAAGTTTGTAGGTATTTATCCGCCAAAAGCCGAAACGGTTCGCCGTAGTTTCGTTTTTCTGAACCATAAATCGAATGACATTCCCGGAACGCTGATTGTGTTGGACAAAGTAGTTTCAACCAATGCAACTTTCAAAAAAACATGGTTGCTGCATACTCAAAACGAACCAACCGTTTCCAAAAATATCATCACGGCAGTGAACACAGATAATGGAAGAAACGGAAAACTGGTTACAACCGTTTTATTGCCTGAAATTAAAAACCAGGTAATTCAGAAAATCGGTGGACCGGGCAAGGAATACTGGTCAGACGGTGCGAACTGGGGAAGTGTGACACAGGAAGATGCAGGTGGCTGGCGTATTGAACTTTCACCGGTAAACGCTTCGCTGTCCGATAATTTCCTGAATGTGATCCAGGCCATGGATGCCGATAAAAATCCGGGTAAACAATCCATTGAGAAAGTTTTCTCCGAAAATAAAGAATATGTAGCCGTGCAGGTGAAAGACCGCATTGTGGCCGAACAGCTTTCACTCGGTAAAAATGATAAGGAAATAAGTTTCACCCTGGGCGATTCAAAAACAACGTATAAAGTGCTTATAACAGACCTGAAAGCCGGTAAGTGGAAAGTAACTTCCGCGGCAGGAGTCAAACATGCCGAAGTAACGGAAATGACCGGTACACTTTACTTCGAAAGTACCGGAGGTAAGTTTTTGGTGGAGAAGGAGTAGAGGGTATAAATAATACTTGAAAAAGGTGGGAATGATATCTCACCTTTTTTTATTACTAAACATTCAGAACTAAAAAAAAAAATAATATAACAGACTTACTTTTTGTCTTAACACAAAAAGTAAGCAAAAAAGTCAAGACTGCGCCCGCTTCACACGAAAAACTTACGCTCAGTTGGCTGAAACCGTCCAAACTCGCTCCTTCGTCGCTCAAACAGGACAGTTTCAAACGCCAACTTCACTTGTTTTTCGGTTCACCGGACGAGGTCACTCGTTGGCAAACTGCGTGCAATTCAATATCTTTTATCTTTTTATTGAAAATAGCTATTAAATGCTCTACAGGTTAAAGTTAGTATGATTTATTATTGCCGGGTTGTACAATTAGTATTTAAATCACACAAAGGATTATTACTTAATCTGCAAATAATACGGCATTATTTTTTTTACACTAATTAGTTTATTTACCCTGACTTTTCGCAAACCACTATAAATAACTGATAATCTTTAAAATTAACTAAAAACAAACCTGCAACACTTACAAACTAAAATTTCTTTGTATCTTTGAAAAATTTTTGGAATTATCTTAAAAGTGCAGGCTAAACTTCAATAAAATCAATCAATTATAATTAATCTTCATGAAACGTTTCAAATCACTGAACAACATCTTTGGATGGGTAGCTTTTGCAATAGCTGCTGTAACTTACATGCTTACATTGGAGCCAACTGCCAGTTTCTGGGATTGCCCTGAGTTTATTTCATCAGCTTTTAAACTGGATGTGGGCCATCCTCCCGGAGCGCCTTTCTTTATGCTGATGGGCCACTTCTTTTCGTTGTTTGCAAAAGATGCGGAACATGTGGCGTATATGGTAAACTCACTCACAGCCTTGTGTAGTGCCGGTACTATTTTGTTCTTGTTCTGGACTATTACGCATTTAGCGCGTAAAATAGTTATCAAATCCGACGAAGATTATACAACCCGGAATATTATTGCCATACTTGGTGCCGGAATGGTTGGTGCATTGGCATACACTTTCTCCGATACGTTCTGGTTTTCGGCAGTAGAAGCTGAAGTTTATGGTTTTTCTTCGTTATTCACCGCGCTGGTTTTCTGGTTAATACTGAAATGGGAAGACAATGCCGATAATGATGGATCGGACCGTTGGTTGATTTTTATTGCCTATATGATGGGTATGTCCATTGGGGTTCACATTTTGAACTTACTGGCAATTCCGGTATTGGTGCTGGTTTATTATTTCAGAAAATATACGCCTTCCGTAAAAGGAACTCTTGTTGCACTGGTAACCGGAGTTGTATTGCTTGCAGCCGTTTTATACGGATTGATTCCGGGCTTTATTGAAGTGGCAGGTTGGTTTGAAATACTATTTGTCAACAAACTTGGATTTGCATTCAATACCGGTTTGTATGTCTATATTTTACTGACCGTTGGTTTCCTTATCTGGGGAATTTACGAATCAAATAAAAATAAGAATTACTGGCGCATGGTGATTTCATTCCTGGTAGCATTTGCATTGGTGGGTGTTCCGTTCTTTGGCAGTCATGTTGTATTAGGTATTATTATCCTTGCCGGATTGGGTGCATTCTTCTATTACAAAAAAGCGAAAGTGAACGCCAGATGGTTGAATACCATTTTATTGATGATAACCATGGTTTCAATCGGATATTCTTCGTATGCAGTTATTGTAATACGTTCATCAAGTAATCCTACTATGGATCAGAATAATCCGGATAATGTTTTCTCCTTGAAATATTACCTGAATCGCGACCAGTATGGTGACACGCCGCTGCTTTACGGAGCTACTTATAATGCACCTGTAAAACTTCGGGTAGATGGTAATATGTGTATTCCGGAACAAACAACAGGAGCACCAACTTACACTAAAAAACCAAAGACATCTGACAAAGACCGCGACGAATACATTATCACAGGTTATAAAACGGATTATGTAATGGACGATCGGTTTATGATGTTTTTCCCGCGTATGTACAGCCAGCAGGCTAACCATATTGAAGCGTACAAAGCCTGGGGAAGAATTGAAGGTGAACGGGTTGATTATGATTATTGCGGTCAGCAAAAAAGTGAAATAAAGCCTACTTTTTTTGAAAACATGCGTTTCTTCTTCGATTATCAGGTTAATTTCATGTACTGGCGCTATTTTATGTGGAATTTCAGCGGCCGTCAGAATGATATTCAGGGCTATGGCGAACTTGAACATGGTAACTGGATTTCAGGTATTAAGTTTATCGACAACTTGTTGGTAGGCGATCAGACCAAACTGCCTTCGGAACTGAAAGAAAATAAAGGTCACAATGTGTATTACATGCTGCCTTTATTGCTGGGAATAATCGGTATGATATTCATGATATTCGGCGGTAAAAAAGGTGTCGAAGGTTTCTGGCTTACTTTCTTCCTTTTCGCTATTACCGGGCTTGCCATTGTGGTTTATCTTAATCAGACTCCATACCAACCGCGTGAACGTGATTATGCATATGCCGGTTCGTTCTATGCATTCTGTATCTGGATTGGTTTCGGAGTGTTGGGTATAATCAAACTGGTAGATAAATACCTGTCAAAAGCTCCGCAAAATGCTGTTGCAGTATTGGCAACGCTGGCTTGTCTGGGAGTTCCTGCATTGATGGCTCAGCAAAACTGGGACGACCACGATCGCAGTAACCGCTATACCTGCCGCGATTTTGGAGCGAATTACCTGGCTTCTATCAAACCAAATGCTATTATCTTTACCAACGGTGATAACGATACTTTCCCACTGTGGTACAATCAGGAAGTAGAAGGCAAGGGAACGGATGCACGGGTTTGTAACCTGAGCTACCTTCAAACCGACTGGTACATTGAACAAATGCAACGCGGAGCGTATAAGTCGGCACCACTGCCTATTTCGTGGCAGGAAAAAGATTATGTAGCCGGTAAAAATGAAGTGCTTTGGGTGGAAGATATTCTGCAAAAACCACTGGATATGAAAACTGCCTTTGATTTCATATTAAGTCCGGATTCATCAACCAAAATGAAAGGCGAATCATTTATTCCTTCCAAACAATTGTTCTTACCCATCGATGCACAGGAAGTAATTAAATCAGGTACGTTGTCGGAAAAAAGAGCTTCTGAAATTATTCCACAGATCAATGTCGATTTGAAAAAACGATTGACCAAAAGCGAATTAATGATACTTGAATTGTTGAAAGAAAACCACTGGAAACGCCCTATTTACTTTGCTGTTACCGTGGGTAATGATTATTATATGGGTCTGGAGGATCATTTTGAACTGACAGGTTTGGCTTATCAGATTATGCCTGTTGGTGTAAAAGGTGCAGGTTCACAAGTCAATGTGGATGAAATGTACAACAACATGATGAACAAATTCAAATACGGTAACATTGCCGATCCGAAAGTTTATCTTGATGAAAACATTTCACGTATGTGTCATACACACCGCATGATGTTTGCGCAACTTATCACTGCTTTAATGGCAAAGAATGATACTGTAAGAGCTGCAAAGGCACTGGATTATTGTAATAAAATGATTCCGGGCACCACCGTTCGTCACGATTATGTTTCAACCCAGCTGGCCGAGTGCTATTATAAATTGCACCAGCCTGCCAAAGGAAATGCTATTATGGAAGCGGTAGCTAAAGATTGTGTTGAATACCTCGAATGGTATTTCAGCCTGAACCGCGAAGAACAAAACACCGTTTCAAATCGTATTGGTCATAACATGGCTGTACTTCAGCAAGTGCTGCGCATTTGTGATGAAGCAAAACAAAAAACGGTTATGGATAAGTATCTGCCGTTTTATATGAACTATACAAAACGGGTTCAGATGTAAATGAATATCAGGTTTCCCGATTTACTTCGTCCTTTTTTGGGAAAACTTGTCTGGCGCAAGAATCCATCGTCGAAAGTGATTTATCTTACTTTCGATGATGGTCCGGTGCCGGAAGTAACGCCTCAGGTGCTGGACATATTAGATAAATACAGCATAAAAGCTACTTTCTTTAGTGTAGGCGAGAATGTTCAGCAATATCCGGAATTATACAGCGAAGTTCTTCGGCGCGGACATAAAACGGGTAATCATACATTCAACCACCTGAAAGGTTCTGACTTTTCTACAGAAGAGTATGTGGAAAACGTTCAGAAAGCAACGGAATATATCGACAGCAACTTGTTTCGTCCTCCATACGGCAGAATAACATACAGGCAGAAAAAAGCACTTCGTTCGCGGTTTGAAATAATCATGTGGGATGTACTGACAAGAGACTATAATCGGAATTTATCAACGGAATACATCCTGAATATCATTCAAAGAGATTCAAGAAACGGTTCAATCGTTGTTTTTCACGATTCGATAAAAGCTAAGAATAACGTATTGTCAGTTTTGCCACTTGCTGTTGAATACTGGAAAGCCGAAGGATATAACTTTGGATTACTTTGACCCCCAACCCCTAAAGGGGAGCAAATAAAAACGTTGAGTTAGCTTATGTTATACAAACCAAAAGTAAAATAGTTCCCCTTTAGGGGCTAGGGGTTTATATTATGAAAGAATCCATTCAGCACTTTGTCTGGCAAAATAAGCTTTTCACCGCTCACAACTTAAAAACCACCGATGGCGAGCCGGTCGAAATTATTGATGTTGGCAGAATAAACACCGATGCAGGTCCTGACTTCTTCAACGCCAAAGTAAAAATCTCCGATACAATCTGGGCAGGAAATATTGAAATTCACCCCAACTCATCCGATTGGAATAAACACAACCATCAATTCGACGAAGCTTACAATAATGTGATTCTTCATGTTGTACAGAAAGCCGATTGCGAAGTCACCAGAACGGATGGAGAATTGATTCCTCAACTGGAACTTGCATTCCCGAAGTATATTGAAGAAAATTATGAGCAGATTTACAAGGAAAGAAAGTGGATTCCCTGTTGCGAAAAAATTGGTCAGGTTCCTTCTGTTTTTATTCAAAGCTGGAAAAACGCTTTACTTACCGAACGGCTTGAATTAAAAATGACAGCTATTGAAAATTTGCTGTCAGAAAACAATCAACATTGGGAAGAAGCATTTTATATTATACTGGCACGTTGTTTTGGTTTTGGTACCAATAGCCAGGCATTCGAAAGCCTTGCAAAATCGCTTCCTCTTTCTATTCTTGGAAAGCATAAAGACGACTTATTTCAACTTGAAGCATTGTTGTTCGGACAATCCGGATTGCTGGAAAAAACGTTGGAAGACGAATATTCGCTGAAATTGCAGAAGGAATATGAATTCCTGCGTTCGAAATATGAATTGACACCCATCGATGGTTCGCAATGGAAACTGCTGAGGATGCGGCCGGATAACTTTCCGCATATCCGCATTGCTCAATTTGCCGCTTTAGTACATTCTTCAAGCAAATTGTTTTCGAAAATTGTAGAAAACCCGGATAATGAATACATAAAACAGTTGTTCAACAGCCAGCCTTCTTTTTACTGGCACACTCATTTTATATTCGGAACAAAAAGTTTATTCCGGATTAAAAAGCTGGGCAAGGAATCAGTCAATGGGATTCTGATTAATACGGTAGTTCCTTTTCTGTTTTGTTATGCTGCTCATAAAAACAATAATGAGTTGAAAGACCGGGCTGTTCAAATGCTGGAACAAATACCTTCAGAAAAAAATATAATCTTATTAAACTGGCAGCTGCTCGGTATAAATTCAGATTCTGCCTATGATTCCCAGGCATTATTGTATCTGAAAAAGAATTACTGCAATGAAAAGAAATGTTTGCGATGCAGAATCGGGCATAAAGTGCTAACTTTGCAAACGATATCGTAACTTTGGTTTTATTGAAAGATAATGAAAATTAAAATATATATTGCAGTAATTATTATTGGAATTATGTGGCTGGTTTATTCCTGCGCCAACCGTGGAACAGGACCACAAGGAGGTCCTAAAGATACTACACCTCCGAAAGTGATGAAATCTTTCCCTGCTAATGGTTCGTTGAATTTCAGGAAGAAGCAGATTCAAATCCAGTTTAATAAAATGGTGGCGATTGATAAGCCCGCCGAAAATATTATTATTTCTCCTCCATCCCAAAAACCACCCGATGTAAAAGCTTTTGGGAAAGATATTGTGGTGAATTTTGAAGAGAATTTGCAGGACAGTACCACTTATACCATTAATTTCGGGAACAGTATTGTCGATTTGAATGAAAAAAATGTGTTGAAAAACTATTTATTCTCATTCTCAACCGGAAGTCAGATTGATACATTGAAGATTTCGGGAATTGTTATAAATGCCGAAGATCTGAATCCGGTTTCAGGTTTAATTGTGGGTATCTATAAAGAAACATCCGACTCTGTATTCTATAAAAAACCGTTTCTGCGCATTGGTAAAACCGACGATTTTGGCCATTTCTCAATTGATAATGTCAGGAAAGGAAAGTACAAGGTTTTTGCATTGGGCGATGCCAACCACGATTATTATTTTGAACCCGGCGAAAGTCTGGCTATGTGCGATACGATGGTTACCCCAACTTTCAAAATGGAAGAAATGAAAGATACCTTATGGAAAGACTCTACTCACATTGACACCATTAAAACACATATCGGAACACATTTTTTGCCGGATAACATCATGCTCCGTTTTTTTAAAGAAAATAAGAAACGTCAGTATTTTGTGAAAGCTGAACGAAAGGAACCTTTTGTTTTCAATTTGTATTTCAATGCTCCGGCAGCAAAATTACCGGATATTAAGCCACTTAATTTTAATTGGGATAAGAAATACCTGCTTCAGAAAAACAATAACATGGATAGTTTGACCTATTGGCTCACAGATTCCACGCTCTGGAAGGTGGATACGCTGCAATTAACCATGACTTATCAGAAAACCGACTCTGTTTTTCATTTATATTCGGTTACTGACACCTTGAATATCTCCATGCGAAAGGCACGAACCAATATTCATGCTAAGCCTCTGAAGATAGTAAAGAAAATTGTTCCTTTAAACTTTACTAATAATTTAGCTGCTACATTTGATGTTTACATTCCGATTGTTTTTAATTTTGAAGTGCCATTATCGGATATTGATATATCCAAAATAAAACTGAGTCAGAAAGTGGACACCACGTTCAAGCAGGTTCCGTTCAAGTGGCGGCAGATTGATTCAACTAAAATAAATTTTGCCATTGATTATAAGTGGAAACCGGAAGCTACTTACCAGCTAAAAATAGATTCGGCCGCATTTACAAGTATATATAATAAGACAAGCAATAAACTGAAATCGGAATTCAAGATCAAATCGCTGGATGAGTATTCCAGTGTGAAGTTGTTTCTGTCGCCGTATAATCCGAAAGCAATGCTGCAGATACTCGACTCAAAAGATAATCTGATAGCCACTAAACCCGCATCGGAAAAAGGTTCAGTATTCCAGTACCTTCGTCCGGGTGATTATTACGTACGGTTATTTATCGACGATAATGGAAACGGAGTATGGGATACGGGTGACTTATATTCCCGTAAACAACCCGAACAGGTTTTTTATTATCCTAAAAAGCTGACATTGAAAGCTAACTGGGATTTTGAAGAAACATGGGATTACAATCAGGTTCCATTACTTAAACAAAAGCCGGCGGAACTTAAAAAACTTGCCGCGAAGAAAACGCAGACTAACTAAGCAATTGTATAATATAAAAGAGGAATTGAAAACAAAAATATCAATTCCTCTTTTGTGTTTTAAAAAATAACAATTACATTTGCAGTGAAAATGTACAAAAGCATTCAGATGCGGCAATAGCTCAGTTGGTAGAGCGTTGGCTTCCCAAGCCGAAGGTCGCGGGTTCGAGTCCCGTTTGCCGCTCAACAAAATAAACATCTTGTAGCTTCAACGGGACGAGAAGTTTATCCCGATTTTAATCGGGAAGTCCCGTTTGCCGCTCAAAACCTACTTATCATAATCTATGTGGAAAGATTTCTTTTATTTTTCCAAAGGTCAACGAACCGGTATTATTGTGTTGATTGCATTGATTTTATTGACAATCGCTGCTAATTACACCCTTCCGGTCTTCTTTCCAACCACCGAAAAAGATGGTTCTGCTTTTCTATCCGAAGTTGAAAAATTCAAGAAATCATTAGTTTCGCGAGACAGCATTCGTCAGGCCGAATGGCAACGAAAAACTGAAGAACGCCAGCAACAATACGAACAGAATTACAAATCCTTTCCGAAGAAAACCCCAACGGAATCCTATACATTATTTACTTTTGATCCGAATACTATTGATTCAGCAGGCTTTGTAAAGTTGGGTTTGAAACCTTTTATAGCTTCCAACATCCTGAAATACCGAAAAGCCGGTGGTCATTTCAAAACTAAGGAAGATTTTGGGAAAGTGTATGGTATATTGCCCGAGAAATTCAAAGAACTTGAATCTTATATTGCTATTGCTGAAATAAAACCGGTAAAGAATGAGAATGCAACTGTAAAAAGAACGGACATTGTTGTGGATTTGAATTCTGCCGACACGACTCTTTTAATGCAGGTAAAAGGAATAGGTCGTGGTTATGCCAAAGGAATTGTTCGGTTCAGACAGCAAACCGGCGGATTTGTTTCTGTTGATCAATTAAGCGAGATTTATGGAATGCGGAAAGAAAGTCTGGATAAAATCCGACCGTATTGCAAAGTAAATCCGGATTTGGTTCAGAAAATCAAAGTAAATAGTGCAACAGCTGAACGATTCAAGTCTCATCCATATTTCAATTTCTATCAGGCAAAAGCGCTTTACGAACTTCGCAGACGTAAAGGAAAACTCAAAGACATCAGTGAATTAAATGGTTTGAGTGAATTTACACCCGAAGCAATCACCCGATTGAAACCCTATTTGAGTTTTGAATAAAATTTGTAAAACAAAAACATTTTATAAACTTTGATGGCATTATTTTTGTTGCAACTTTAATTATAAATGCTTAATTTTTAATCAATTAATTATTAATGTCAGGTTTTATGAAAAGGATTATCAGAATATTTTTTATTACTGCTTTGTTACCGTTAGTTGTTGCTTGTGAGGATCATGAAAATAGCGATAGAATTAATTATCAGATTGATATCGCAACTGTTCAGAACCCACATAACGAAACGTCTTTTTTCTTTAGGCTGGATAACAAAAAACTAATGTTTGTGGATGAAAGCTTTTTATCGGGGTATGCTCCAAAAGATGGACAACGTATTGTAGCAAATTATACGCTTCTTTCAGATAAACGCGCAACGTATCTTTACGATTACGATGTGAGATTGAATGATGCGTACAATGTTTTGACAAAAGGCATTTTCAATGTAACTAAGGCTACACAGGACAGCATTGAAAACGATTCAATAAACATTGATGATATGTGGATTGGCAGTGACTATCTGAATGTTCAGTTTTCTTATCCGGGTTATAATAAAACACATTTCATTAATCTGGTAAACGATACTTCTAAGGTGTTTACGGATGGAAAAATTCATCTTTATTTCAGGCACAATTCAAATGCTGATTCTCCGGTTTATATAAGAACAGGCATTGTTTCTTTTAATATCAAATCACTACAAACCGGGGCTTCCGGCTCGTTGCTAAATTTAGTCATTCATGTGAATGTACCTTATCAGGCTTCTGAAAAAATATATAATTTGACTTACGATTTTAGTTCAGGTGCTCTTGCACCAAAACGTACATTTCCAGCGCTGATTCAGGAAAAATTTTATTGATTCATTCAGTTATATAATCAAAAAGCCCATTTTCAAAAGGAAATGGGCTTTTTGATTGTATGGAATATTTATACATAAAAAATGAACTTAAATTCAATTAAATTCATTACATTTGTTCATACTAAAAAAATAAAATTTGAAAACAATATCAGGTAATATCGTTGATGTAATTTCCAAAAGCATTTATAAAGGAATCATTCAGATTCAAAATGAGAAAATAATTAATATAATCCCCGGTGATAATGTCGATGATCAATATATAATTCCTGGATTTGTTGATTCGCATATTCATATTGAAAGTTCCATGATGCTGCCGTCGGAGTTTGCCCGTTACAGCGTGATTCACGGAACGGTGGCGTGCGTTTGCGATCCGCATGAAATGGCAAATGTGTGTGGAATTGCCGGTGTTGATTTCATGATTGAAAATGGAAAACACTCGCCGATGAAATTCTTTTTTGGCGCACCATCCTGTGTTCCTTCCACCAAATTCGAAACTTCAGGAGCAGTTTTGGACGAAAATGCTGTTGAAGAATTAATGGAGCGGGATGATATTTATTTCCTGGCTGAAATGATGAATTTTCCGGGCGTTATTCATCATAACAAACATGTTCATGCCAAAATAGATGCTGCCAAACGAAATAACAAACCCATTGACGGCCATGCTCCTGAGATCTCGGGTGAAGATTTAAAAGCTTATGCAGCTGCCGGAATAACCACCGATCATGAATGCATGACAATTGCTGAAGCAGAAGCCAAAATTGCTTTGGGAATGATTGTTCAAATCCGTGAAGGAAGTGCGGCTAAAAATTTTAATGATTTGTTACCGTTGGTTGGAAAACATCCCGATAATATCATGTTTTGTTCGGACGATAAGCATCCGGATGATTTAATGAAAAATGGACATATAAATACATTGGTACGACGTGCCGTCGCTGCCGGTTATGATCCGATGGATGTGTTGCGGATTTGCTCATTGACGCCTATTAAACATTATAAGCTGGAAGTTGGATTGCTTCAAACGGGTGATGACGCTGATTTTGTGGTGGTGAATAACCTTGCTGATTTCGATGTAAAAGCAACCTATATTCGTGGCGAAAAGGTAGCTGAAAATGGAGAAACAACTTTTCCACGTTTTATTCCAACGGAAACAATTAATCAGTTTCATGCTCAAAAAATTACTATTGAACAACTTCGTGTAAATCCAACCGGAAGTATGCTGAAAGTGATAAATGTAGATGATGGACAGCTTTTTACACATGAATTTCATAGCGAACCAAGGATTGAAAATGGAAACGTGGTGTCGGATATTGATAATGATATTTTGAAAATTGTGGTTTACAACCGTTACCAACCGTCAGAACCTGCAATCGGATTTATTAAGGGTATCGGATTAAATTGCGGTGCTTTAGCATCTACGGTTGCACACGATAGTCATAATATTGTTGCCGTTGGAACTTCGGATGCTGAAATTGTTTCATCCATAAATCAAATAATCGACAGCAAAGGCGGTATTTTGGCTTGTAAAAATGATAAAACCTGTCTTTTGCCGTTACCAATTTGCGGATTAATCTCAGATTTGGAAGGAACTGAAATAGCGAAACGGTACGAAGAAGTGGATGCCATGGCAAAGGAACTTGGTTCGACTCTTCATGCTCCATTTATGACCGTGGCTTTTATGTCATTGCTCGTCATTCCTGAACTAAAATTGGGTGACAGGGGTTTATTCGATGGAAGAAATTTTAAATTTGTTGATTTGATGGAATAAGATTTTTCAACTATTTAGAAAAACATGAAATAAAAAACCCTTGAAACAATTGTTTCAAGGGTTTTTCAATTTTATTGTTGGTCAGTTTATTTTACTGTATCCATGTGTGCGATTAAATCCAACACTTTGTTAGAATAACCCCACTCATTATCATACCAGCTAACTAATTTTACGAAGTTACCGTTCAATGCGATACCTGCACCTGCATCAAATACAGAAGTACGGGTTTCGTGGATAAAGTCAGAAGAAACAACTGAATCTTCAGTATATCCAAGAACACCTTTCATGGTAGTTTCAGAAGCTAATTTGATAGCAGCTTTGATTTCGTCGTAAGAAGCAGCTTTTTCCAAACGTACAGTTAAGTCAACTACAGAAACGTCAGCAGTTGGAACACGGAAAGCCATACCGGTTAATTTGCCATTCAAAGCAGGAATAACTTTACCTACAGCTTTAGCAGCACCGGTAGAAGAAGGGATAATGTTTCCTAAGATTGAACGACCACCACGCCAGTCTTTTGCAGAAGGAGCATCAACTGTTTTTTGTGTGTTAGTAGCAGCGTGAACTGTTGTCATCAAACCTTCAACAATACCGAAGTTGTCATTGATAACTTTAGCCAAAGGAGCCAAGCAGTTAGTTGTACAAGAAGCGTTAGAAACCACGTCCATGTCAGCTTTGTATTCATTCAGGTTTACACCGCAAACAAACATAGGAGCATCGTTAGAAGGAGCAGAGATAACCACTTTTTTAGCACCACCGGCAATGTGAGCTTTAGCTTTGTCGATAGTAGTGAACACACCTGTTGATTCAACAACGTAATCAGCACCAACTGCACCCCATGCAATAGCAGCAGGATCTTTTTCAGCAAAGAAAGCAATCTCTTTACCATTGATAACTAATTTACCATCTTTGTGTTCAGCTGTTCCCTGGAATTTTCCATGAACTGTGTCGTATTGCAACATGTAAACCATGTAATCAATATCCATAAATGGGTCATTTACTGCAACGATCTGAACATCGTTTCTTTCTTGGGCTGCACGGAAAACCAAACGTCCGATACGGCCAAAACCATTGATACCTACTTTAATCATTTTATTTATTGTTTAAAATTGAGTTTCTAAATTTCGCCACAAAAGTACTAAATTCTGTCCGATTGACAAAGGTACGCGACCGATTAATTACACTTTTTTTCATATTGCAAGGTAGAGATGGCAAAATGTCACTTTGTCGCTGATTATTTGAATTTTAGCTCGCACAAAAAGTCGTTCTGAATTGTAATTTTGCCTAATTGTTTTTTTATTTCTTAATGACAGGTTATTTTTCTTCCTATTTGCCGCTGTTCAATCCAAAAATGGCATAAATCGGACTGAAACTAAGCAGACTTGTGAGTGTCAGTACCAATGCAAGAATCAGACTGATAATTCCAATTGGACCGGTTAGAACCTGTTTATAGTAAAACACAATCAATACTATTGCAATTCCTAAACGTATCAGTTTGTCATACGAACCAATGTTTCTTTTCATAATATTTATTTAAAAGGTTACTGATTTATTTATAAAACAATTTGTAAATGACTAAGTTCGGGTTTTGAAGATATTTTAAAATATCAAAGATGATTCAAAGATTTCAATTGTAAAAACGACAATTTTATATCAGTTTGTTTAAATAAAATAATTCAGTGCCCTTGTAATTCATTAATTCTTGATTATCTTTGCCCATCTAAAATCATTTAATTAAAGAACTAGAATAATGGAAATTTCAGGAAAAATTATCGCCGTTTTGCCTTTGGCAACCGGTCAGGGAAAGAATGGAACATGGCGTTCGCAGGATTACGTATTAGAAACAGGAGATCAATATCCAAAGAAAGTGTGTTTTAACTTTTTTGGAGACAAAATAGAACAATTTCCATTGGCAATTGACGATATGGTTACGGTTAGCTTTGATTTGGAAAGCAGGGAATATAACGGCCGCTGGTTTACTTCAGTACGTGCATGGAAAGCTGAGAAAGGTGCCGTTAGCGGTGCTTCAACTCCGGCAGCTTCTTCACCGGTAGCTTCATTCGATGTTGCTCCCGGAGCAGGTGAAGGAAGCGATTTGCCATTCTAAATGGGTTATTTGTTAACCGGTTGATTTGTTGACTGGTTAATCTGCGGAAAAGTTACCAGAACCAATCAACTAATTAACCAATCAAAACTTCAACAAAAATATTACTAGGAATGAGTGGCGGCACCGACAGTTCGGTTGCTGCCATTCTTTTAATGGAACAAGGCTACGAAGTCGTGGGCATAACGTTTCGTTTCTGGGAAGAAGGTGAAAATAAACATTTGGAAGATGCAAAACGATTGGCAAAACAACTTGGCATTGAGCATATAGCGTATGATGCGCTTGATATTTTCAGAAAAAAGATTGTCGGTTATTTTGTGGACGAATATCTAACCGGACGAACGCCGTTTCCGTGTGCCAAATGCAACAATGAACTGAAGTGGAAACTTATCTTGCAGGAAGCCGACCGGCTTGGATGTGAAAAAGTGGCCATGGGGCATTATACACGAATTGTTATAGAATCTGGTAGGTATTTTATTTCTGAAGGTTTTGATCCGGATAAAGACCAGTCTTTTTTCCTGTGGGGACTGACCCAACAACAATTATCCCGAATTGTTTTTCCTTTGGGTGAATTTCATAAAACCGATGTTCGCAAAATGGCTGCTGATAGAGGCTTTAAGTATGTTTCTGAAAAAAAGGACAGTCTGGGAGCGTGTTTTTGTTCCGGTGATTATCGCCCGTTTTTAAAAAAGCAACTTACAGAACCGGATAAATTCATATATTCAGGAAATTTTATTGATGAAGAAGGTAAAACGCTTGGGAAACATGAAGGTTTTCCGCTTTACACGGTAGGACAAAGGCGTGGTTTAATTCATTTGAACCGGAAAGTTTTTGTAAAGGAAATTCTTCCAAAAACCAATGAAGTGGTCTTAGCGCCGCTTTCGGCCATGTATAAAACCGAATTTTTGGTGAAAGATTATAATCTGGTGGATGAAAAATTGTTCTCAGCAGAATTTGATACAATTTGCCGTATTCGTTATCGCAAGCAAAATACATTGTGCCGAATTGTCATCTTAGATGATAACCGATTAAAAGTTGAACTGGCAGAACCCCTTGAATCCATTGCTCCCGGACAAACTGCTGTTTTTTATCGGGATGGAAAAGTGTTGGGAGGAGGGTTTATTTTGTGATGATCACCAAATCCTATTGAAATTGAATGGGATTGAGAAAACTTTAATAAAAACTTACAATTTAGATTTATAATTACAAACCCAAACTACTCTGTTTTTCCTCTGTTATATCTCTGTAGTTCTTAGCTACTAATACTGTCTATCCTCCGATGACCGTCCGATGACCGTCCGATGCAACTAAGTGATATCTCTGGTCCAGCACTGTGATTATTCAGTAATTTGTTTGTAATTTATTTATTGGTTATTCTGCCGCTTACTGCTATATTTTTATATTCCAAATCGCCACAAAATGGCAAATACTTCCACCCAACACAAATAAATGCCAAATGGCGTGCATGTACGGAATTTTTTTGAACTGATAAAGCACTGCACCAACCGTATAAAACAGTCCACCGCCAATCAACCACCACAAAACACTCATTGAACCGGTTACAGATAATGAGTCCATTAATGGCTTGAAGGCGATAACCACCACCCAACCCATTGCCACATAACAAAATGTTTCCAGTTTACTTCCTTTTTTGAGGTTCATAAAGCTCAACGAAACTCCTAAAACTGCTGCTGCCCAGATTACTCCAAATAATGACCAGCCCCAGGCTCCGTTTTCTCTCAAAACAATCAACGTAAAAGGCGTATAACTTCCGGCAATTTGAGCGTAAATGGCTGCATGGTCGAATTTTCGGCGAAGCGGTTTATTCAATTCGTTTTTTTCGGCATGGTAAAATGTGGAAGAAGAATACATGGTAATCATAAAAATAATGAAAACCACGTCGCTGAAAATTGCCCACATATTGCCAGAAACTATTGCTTTTTGAATCAGGGAAAAACCGGCAATCAATGCAAAAATAATTCCGATGGCATGTGTGTAAGTATTGGCTCTTTCTTCATTAGCTGAATATCTTGACATTATAGTTTAATTAGATAGTGCGGATTACGCGGTCGATAACATTACTTTCAAACCCACGGCTTTGGGCAAAACGAAAAAGTTTTCCCTGTTTTTCGTATTCGTATTCAAATTTCAATCCTACAAGCTTGGTTTTTAATATTGAAGCAAGTAATTCCTGGTATTCACCTTCATCGATTGTTGACAAAGCGCTGTTAATAAGTTCGTTGCTTAATCCCTTTTGCTTCAGTGCATACGAAATCTTTATTTTCCCCCATTTATTGAAACGGAATTTATCTTTCACAAAATAGATACAAAATCTTTTTTCGTTGATAAAATCTTCGGAAATCAACCGGTCAATAATTTTTTGTTTATCGGTAATTGAAACGCCCCACGCGGAGAGTTTTTCCTCAACTTCTGAAACGCAATGTTCTGAAATTGAACAGTAAGAAGCTGCTTTATGAAGCAATTCTTCCAGGGTATATTCTTTTTTCATGATTATTGGGATTAAAATCAACTTACAAATGTAGTGATTTTTATCGTTTTGGGTTAGATTTTAATCCTCTAAAAATTATTTTTAGAAAAAACGAAAACATTAGGTAACAAAATATTGTTTTGTAGATAAAAAATGTAACTTTGCAGCGAAATTGTTTACATCAAATCCTATGAAATTGACAAAAAAAGAACAGATTGAACAAAAGGCTATGGAGCTATTCTGGAAGCACGGGTTCAAAAAAGTAACTATTGACGAAATTTGCAAAAAGGCAAACGTCAGTCGGAAAACGTTTTATACTTTTTTTGACAACAAAAATGCCCTGATTATTTACTTGTATAATAAGTTGATTGAGGAGACTTATGTTATTTACGACACGATTATCAAAAGCGAAATACCATTTTCGGAGAAACTGGAAAAGTTTCTAAATCAGAAAATTGAATCGACTAAGAATATTTCAATGGAATTTATTGCAGACATATATAACTCTGAAGATAGTGAGTTGCTGAATTTCTTCAATAAAGTGATAGAACAGTCAATGAATTTTATGCGTAATTTTTTGAGCGATTCACAAAAAAAAGGAGAAATAGATTCACAATTAAATCTGGATTATATTATGTTTATGCTTCAGAAGGCGATTGATTTGTGCGGTACTCAGGAATTGATGGCTATGTTTCCGGATGCTAACACTTTGACCAGACAGGTGACTCAGACTTTTATTTACGGTATTATGCCGGTGAAATAATTTATAATTTTAGAATGAAATTAAAACAAATCATATTCTTCTTATTTCTGTCTGCCGTTTTTGTTCTTAAGGCCGAAAAGACAGATTCAACCCATATTTCATTCAATGGTCAGATTACGGGATGGGAAATTACACAGTTGGATAACTCCGTTCCTTGGCAACTTGCAGGACGGTTTGTCCCTACATTGCTGGGAAATTTTACATTGGCACCTCAATCAAAAATAGATTTTGAAGCTTCACTCAATATAAATGGTTCCGTGAATTTTACCGGTTTGAAGTATGACAGCGTCATGGGTCAGTTTAAACCGTATCGCATTTGGGCACGTTATTCCGGTCAAAACTGGGAAGTTCGTGCCGGTTTGCAGAAAATAAATTTTGGTTCGGCTAAGCTTTTCCGACCGCTTATGTGGTTCGATGGCATGGACGTGCGTGACCCGTTGCAACTGAGCGATGGTGTTTATGGTGCTTTGGGCCGGTATTATTTTCCGAATAATGCCAACATTTGGTTGTGGACATTGATTGGAAATAAAAATCCGAAAGGTTATGAATTGTATGGAACGGCGCAGTGGAAACCGGAAATTGGCGGACGATACCAAATGCCTGCCGGACCGGGACAAATTGCACTGAGTACAAATTACCGGAAAGTACAGGTGCCAAATCCGACATCTTTTGATTTGCTGAACGAAGGACGCATTGGGTTGGATGGAAAATGGGATTTGGGAATTGGTCTTTGGTTCGAATCAAGTGTAACTTTTACTGATAAACAAAATCAGTTGATTCCGACAGTTTCCAGCATTCAGGATGCGTGGAATGTGGGAGCCGATTATACGTTTGGAATCGGAAACGGTTTGGGAATGACGGTTGAATATTTCCGGTATCATCTCGGACAGCAGTTTCTGACCGGTGGAACAACGGTGAATCTGATCGGAACCATGCTAACCTATCCTGTTTCGATGCTCGACAATCTTTCTGCTATGGTGTTTTATGTTCCTGGTCCTAACCTTGCTTACAATTACATAAGCTGGAGCCGAACGTACGATAACTGGAGCTTGTATGCAATTGGTTTCTGGAATCCGAACGTTCCGTTGACCATTTCGCAAACGCAGGGAAAAAACATGTTTTCCGGAAAAGGAATTCAATTGATGGTGAATTATAACTTTTGAAATACGAATTAGACGAATTGAAGACGAACGAACGGTCAGCGACCATCGGGAGATAATTAAACGAATTTAATAACGTCGAAGACAAATAACAATAAATAACAGAAGTAAATAACAGGTAATTACATGAAAACAATTGTAGAAGTAAAAAACTTAGTAAAGAAATTCCACATTGGAACAGGATTTTTTACGGCTTTAAACGGCGTGAATATCACTTTTTCCGAAGGTGAATTTGCAGGATTGGTGGGTCCGAGTGGATCGGGTAAAACCACTTTGTTGAATATTGTCGGTTCGTTGGATGTTCCTTCGGAAGGTGAAGTGGTGGTGTTGGGTAAATCCGTCGGAAAACTGAGCCCGAAAGAAGCAGCGCAACTTCGTAAAACCGAACTCGGGTTTATTTTCCAAAGTTACAACCTGCTGCCGGTTTATACGGTATTTGAAAATGTGGAATTCCCGTTGCTGCTGATGAATATGACCGCCGATGAACGGAAACAACGCGTAATGGAAACGTTGGAATGGGTGGGATTGACCGACAAAGTGAAATCTCGACCATCGCAACTTTCAGGTGGTGAATGTCAGCGTGTTGCCATTGCACGCGCCATGGTGAAACGTCCGGTGCTGGTTCTGGCCGATGAACCAACTGCCAACCTGGATTCAGCCAACTCGCATAATATTTTGCAAACCATGGAAAAACTGAACAAAGAACTGAGGACATCGTTTATTTTTGCTACTCACGACGAAAAAGTAATCGGTTATTTGCACCGGATTATCCTAATGAAAGATGGTAAAGTTGTTTCCGATGAGAATATTGCTAATCCGCCATTTAGCGGTGAGACAAAAGTCTTAAAATAATTATCGGTAATCGAATAATTTAAAAATAAAAATTATGTTACTACTCATAAAAACAGCAATGCGAAGCTTAATCGGCAACGGATTGAAAACATGGCTCAACGTGTTTGTGCTATCGTTTACATTCGTGTTGATTATCTTTATGCAGGGTTTGCTTGAAGGCTGGAACCGTCAGGCATTAAATGATACGGTGAAGTGGGAAATTGCAGGCGGACAATACTGGAATGTGAAATACGATCCTTACGATCCGTTTTCGCTCGATTCAAGTGCTGCCGTGTTGCCTTCCGCACTCAAAAGTGAATATAACGCTCATCAGGTAGAACCTGTATTGTTTTCCTTGGGAACCATTTATCCGGGCGGACGAATGCAGAGTGTCATGCTTAAGGGAATTCGCCCCGACCAGCATTTGATCGCATTACCTACCAATTTGTTGAAACCCGAAAATTCAACTGATGTTCCGGTTATCATGGGAGGTCACATGGCTCATCAGGCCGGGCTGAAGGTGAACGATTTGGTTACGTTGCGCTGGCGTGACGTGAACGGCACATTCGAAGCGGTTGATGTCCGCGTGGCAGGAATTTTTGTAACGCCCGTACCAACAGTGGATGTAGGTCAAATATGGATATCGCTGGATCAATTGCAGAAAATGACAGTTCGTCCGGATGCTTCTACTATTCTGATAAAATCGGTAGATGGGCCGGCTCAAAAACTTGCAGAATGGCCTTTCAAAGACCAAACCGAACTGACCAAACAAACCGCTGCCATGATTCAGGCCAAAGCAAAATCGTATAGGGTGTTTTATACTATTTTCTTTTTACTGGCTTTAATTGCTATTTTCGATACACAAACGCTATCCATTTTCCGTCGTCAGCGTGAAATCGGTACATTAGTCGCGTTAGGAATGACTCAGCGGCAGGTTGTAACACTCTTTACCCTCGAAGGAACCATGAATGCCGTGCTCGCTATTTTGGTTGGTACTGTATGGGGATTGCCTTTATTTATTGCTTGTTCAACGTATGGAATTCATATTCCGATGGATGTAAGCAGTTTCGGCATTCCAATGGCCGACCGCATGTATCCGTCGTTTACACTCAACTTGATTGTTGGAACCATTTCGTTAATTATAGTTGTAACCGCATTGGTAAGTTATTTGCCGGCACGTAAAATTGCCCGCATGAATCCTACCGAAGCCATAAGGGGGAAAGCATTATGATAAAATTCTTATTTAAAGGACTTATGCGTGACAAATCGCGCAGCCTTTTACCAATAATAGTAGTTGCATTGGGTGTAATGATGACCGTTTTGCTACAATCAATATTGGGTGGTTTTATGGGTGAAACCATTGAATCGACTGCCAATTTCACCACCGGTCACCTGAAAGTGATGACACGTGCTTACAGTGAAAACAGCTCGCAAATTCCTAATGATTTAGCGTTGGTGGGAGTGGAAACATTGAAAAAAAGTTTGCAAAAACAATTTCCGGATATCACCTGGGCTGAACGGATTCAGTTCGGAGGACTGCTCGATGCACCGGACAGTATCGGGCATACACGCTCACAGGGAAATGTATCGGGGATGGGAATCAGTTTGTTGAAATCCACTGAAGAAATTGAACGTATCGGCTTACAGCCACGATTGGTGAGCGGAAAATTTCCAACCAAAGCGGGTGAAATTTTACTGAGCGACGATCTTTTCCATAAGATGAACCTGAAACTGGGCGATAAAGTGACATTGATTTCCAGCGGAATGTACGGCGACATGGCCATGTATAATTTCCATGTTTCGGGGACGCTTCATTTTGGCATCAATGTGCTTGATCGTGGAATGATGATTGCCGATATCGACGACGTTCGGGCAGCACTGAATATGGAAAACGCGGCAGGTGAAATCCTGGGTTTCATTACCGGAGAACGTTATGACAATAAACTGGCAAAAGCAACGGCTAAAATATTCAATGCGCAATATGCTGCCAGTAAGGATAAATTTGCACCGGTCATGTTGCCATTGGCCGAAATGAACGATATGGGATTTCTGGTGGCTTATTCAGATAGTATCCAGACATTCATCGTCATGATATTCATCATTGCTATGGCCATTGTACTTTGGAATGCAGGTTTGATTGGCGGCTTGCGTCGGTATGGCGAGTTTGGGTTACGGCTGGCTATCGGCGAAAATAAACATGAAATTTACCGTTCGCTCATTGCCGAATCATTTCTGGTTGGAACGGTCGGGTCAATTATTGGTGTAATTATAGGTTTACTTATCTCGTGGTACTTTCAGGCTGTGGGGATTGATTTTGGCGATTCGTTGAAAGATTCCACTTTTTTAATGCCGAGTATTATGCGGGGTCACATAACCGTTACTACTTTCTACATTGGTTTTGTACCGGGCATTATTTCCACCGTAATTGGTTCAATGTTGGCCGGAATCGGCATTTATAAACGCCAAACGGCGAATCTGTTTAAGGAACTGGAAAGCTGACCCCTAACCCC
>CAIYTJ010000189.1 GCA_903929065.1 uncultured Bacteroidales bacterium
AGGCATCTCATTGAAATTACTCAGCCAAATGCTGTCATGCTCTTTTCTTGTAACCATATTAGTTATTTGACCGAAAAGATTTCAATATGCTTCGAAAAGTATTTATCATGCTGGTATTCCACATTATTTCTTCAATGCCAACTTTGTCTATTGTTCTGTCGTGAGATAAATAATCTATAACTTGAGCTGTGGTTAAAATTCCGTTTAACCAGGCGAGGGTAAGAAATAATGGTGATCCTAATTCATGCAATTTGATAACAACAAAATGATCTAAAGCATTCAATTTATTTAGACCCTGACCAAGCCTTATTGAGATATGTGAAATTGACAGAGATTCATCATTTAATATGGTTTCAGCAAAATAAATTTTATCTGCTTTTAAGAATATTTCTTTTAAGGTTGTAGGTGTTGATGTTTCCGTTTCAAACAAACCATTCTCAGACTGTTTTGTATCGCTTAGGACATAAATTTTATTAAGATTCAAAGCTGTAGAGTTATTCATTACTGCAATAACTTTATGAGCCATTTCATTTAAAATCTGGTCATTGAACTGATCATTCATTTTGATGTACTCTGGATATAGCTTGCTGAACCTTAACTTTTTTTCGTCCCAAAGAAATAGCCCTATCATATCAATTTCCAATGCACACAAAAATTCCAAATGCTCGGTAAATCCCAGTGTATGGTAACCCAACGGCAACTGATTCAATCCTAATTTATTCAGTAATTTATTTCTCTCATTAGAATTCTTAAGACGTGATTTAACTTCGTCAAAAAACTGAATCTCCCTGTCGATACTACTGGCAAATCCTAATTTAAAATTGAATAATGAAAAATCAATACCATCAATATTTAGGATTATTCCTTCCAAGCATGGTTCTTCACCTATTCTAATGAAAACCCCATCAACAGATTTTTGTAGAATTGTAGGATATAATATTTGATTAAGTTCTCTGAATCCTGGATTATCCTTAGCTGCTTTATCATTGATTAGTATTCTCTGTATATCATGAGGCAACTCAATACTGTGGAAATAGAATTCTTTAACTATCGTTTCATTGCCTTTTTCGTCAGATTTAGTTACTAAGGCTTTTAGCTGTATTAGTTTGCATCCGATGTATAAGGAATACTCTTTTGATATAGAAATCAGGCTGACTTCATATTCTTTAGAAATTTTTAAATCCATATTATCATTATGACACTAAAAACCATTTAAAATTCGAGCTTTAATTGATTCAAATTCAGAGTCGGAAATCAGCTTAGTTTCAAGCATTTGTTTCGCTTGTTGTAATTTAATTGTTGCGTTCTGCATATTGCTTTCGGAGTCACCACCATGCCCAGGGTTGTTAAGGCTTATTCCGCCAGATTTTGCTCTCAACTCTTCCAATTCTCTTATACGTCTTTTTTCTCTCCATGATTGGTCTTGAAATTGTGCATACCTATAAACTTGTTGAGCTTGTTCTTTTATAAAACCCTCAAGCACTAAGCCGTTTAATGAATTATTGTTTATAGCTAAGTCTTTAGATTTGAATTCTTTTAAAGTAATGTCAGCTCCAATAATTCCTACATATATTTTCACCTCACCCAAATCCTGCCAGCGCAGATCCGACACTTTAAATCCCCCAAGAATACCTCGATTGATAGAAATAAACCGACCAGATGTAGCAGCTACTAACACCCGTCTGTTTCTTATAGCAAAAAACCTATGCTGTACAGCCCACGCCTCTATAGTTTCACCCGAAACAAGAATGCTATTTAAATGATGAAGAGCCTCGCTAATCGTTGGATCTGAAGAAAGTGATTGATTCATAAATGTTTATGCCTGTGTTGGAATGTACATAAATCATATATCAGCCTAAATGGTACTGTAAGAATAATTTTTGAATTTCCTTTGCATCAGAAACATCCATTTCTGATTGAATTGTGCCACCTATCATTTCAATTATGACCATTGATGTCAACGAAAAAAATCCTTTCCCTGGTATAACATTTACGGATTTTACGCTATTGTACTTATAAACTTGTACTTGGTTACTTGTCCACACGCTACCACTTCGGGTTTCTACTTTCAGCCCCCCTGGTTCAAGAGAAACATATTTTTTTGCACTTTTGAAATAAAATGGATTCCCCATACGATTTTAAGTTATTGATTAATTATATATTTTCCAGACTGCATTGTAATTGATGAATAAACAATTATCAAAAAAGTCAAATCCTAATTCGACATTGCATATGAAATATTACTCACTAATATACGTCCGTTGCCATTGACAAACCAGCAGCTATCCTTTGGTAAATAGTCAATGTGTATTGAAATGGGAAATGTGCTATTTGAGTACGCAAATAAATTTGTCACATCGAGGGACAATAAACTTGAAGTTGTTGTGAATTTCATGATGTTTTATTGATATGCATTTGATCGAGATGTCCTGAGTCGAATTTGATTTACAACTGTGATATTTTAAACTAATTTTCCCCAATTTTGCTTAATATAATTTGCAGCTTTTCTTCAAAATATATAAGCTTATTTGGATCAGTTGTTAAATTGGGGATGTTTTGACACTGAATTAGGCTTTCTGCAACTGCTTTAAATTCTTCGATATTGTTTATAACAATATCAACTTCAAAACTCGCAGCATTAAATTTATTATATAAAATAACAAAGTTATCATATTGGCATACCCAAATTCTCTTCATTAAAAGTACCCTATAGTTTTCGTTGAATGTTGCTATTTGCTCCTTATAAGCCTTTACATCAGAACTAAAGGATTCTCCATCACTTCTCCAATTAGAAATTATAAAATCTAACTCTTTTGAAATATCTGTCAAATCATTGATCGATTGTGGAAGTGGTGATTCTCCATATAATGAGTTAAAATCTATTGAATCAAATACAGTAACAAATTCCTTATACTTAATATTGAATTTTGTACTTGACTTTAGATCGAAACTTTTTGCGGTATTTAAAAATGCAGAAATATTGCCCAAAAAACCCATGTTGTCCCAGTTGAAGTTAGTATAATGATCAGCTTTTCGATTAGAGTAATGAGGCTAATAAATTCCC
>CAIYTJ010000190.1 GCA_903929065.1 uncultured Bacteroidales bacterium
TATATGCGAATTATTTTGATAAATATGCAGATAAAATGAATAAATTAGCCATAAATCAGGAAATTGAGAATAATTATCAAATATTTCTTGTTGAATCCATTGGTTTATACATAAATTGTTGTACTTTTGCCCGAAATCTAAATAATTATACATTTTATGAAGAACAAACGTAATCGTTTACAGATTATTTCTGAAATTCTTCGGACAACCGTGGTTGGAAGTCAGGAAGAATTGTTGAACATTTTAAGTGACCGACAGTGCGAGGTAACGCAAGCAACCTTATCGCGCGATTTAAAATTACTGAAAGTAGCCAAAACACCTTTGTCAAACGGCGCTTATAAGTACATTTTACCATCGTACAACAAGCCGCTGCCAAATTCAGGAGCATTTAACTCGCTGATTGCGCACGGAGCAGTGTTAAGTCTTGAATTTTCAGGACAATTGGGCGTTGTAAAGACAAAACCCGGCTACGCAAGTGCGATTGCGTGGGATATTGATAATAAAGCCACCGAACAGGTATTGGGAACAATTGCCGGTGACGACACCATTTTAGTTATTCCACGGGAAGGAATTACGCGTGAAGATATTCTCGAAATGATGAATATCACGTTTTCCGAATCGAATAATTAAAATTATTTGCTGAGTATAAAGTATTTCTATATCTTTGCTGCCCTTTTGCGAAAAAAGGCAGAAAGTTAACAGGCATTTATACTTGAAAAAGAGGCCAACAAAGAATGTTTTGTACTTGTAAAAAAAGAGTTGCTTTCAGATTAAAAAAGAACTCATTCAAATTGAAAATGGAAAAAGAAATTACCGTTGATGAAATAACGGTACAAATTGCTGATGAGCGTTATTTGAAATATGTTGATACGATTTTGACCACCATCGCCGATGCGGCCAAAGTGCGCGGAACAGGAATCGCAAGACGCTCGCCCGAGTATATCGAGCAAAAAATGAAAGAAGGAAAAGCAATAATTGCTTTAGCTGGTGAGGAGTTTGCTGGATTTTGCTACATTGAAACGTGGGGAAATAAAAAATTCGTTGCCAACTCAGGACTTATTGTAGTTGATAAATACCGTGGCCATGGGCTGGCCAAACGCATAAAGCGAAAAGCCTTCGAACTTTCCCGACAGCGATATCCCGATGCTAAAATTTTCGGGTTGACTACCGGTTTAGCTGTAATGAAAATCAATTCAGAGCTCGGTTATAAACCTGTGACTTTTTCGGAGCTAACGGATGATGAAGCTTTTTGGAAAGGTTGCCAGAGTTGCGTGAATTATGATATCCTGCAACGGACTGAACGCAAACATTGTTTGTGTACCGGCATGTTGTTTGACCCAAAAGCCGACGAAAACAAGAAATAGTTTTTTAAGAAAGAAAAATGAAGAAAGAAAAAGTTGTTTTAGCATTTAGCGGAGGATTGGATACTTCGTTTTGCGCCAAATATTTGACAGAAGAAAAAGGATACGAAGTTCACACCGCTGTGGCAAATACCGGTGGATTTAGTGCCGAAGAGTTGAAAGTAATTGAGGATAAGGCTTTTCGTTTGGGAGCAACAACGCACGTGGCGCTGGATGTAACTCAGGAATATTACGAAAAGAGCATTAAATATATGGTCTTCGGAAATGTATTGCGCAACGGAACGTATCCTATTTCGGTTAGTTCGGAGCGCATTTTTCAGGCTATTGCCATAATAAATTACGCCAAAGAAATTGGTGCTGATTATGTGGCGCACGGAAGCACCGGTGCAGGAAATGACCAGGTTCGTTTCGATTTGACTTTTGATGTGCTTGCACCGGAAATTAAAATTCTGACTCCAACCCGTGATATGGTGTTGACCCGTGAATATGAAATCAATTATTTGAAAGAACATGGTTTTGAAGCCGATTTCAAAAAAATGGAATATTCCATCAATAAAGGATTGTGGGGAACCAGTATTGGCGGAAAAGAAACACTGAAATCAGAACAAACCCTGCCGGAATCGGCTTATCCAAGCCAAATTGAAAAACAAGGAGAAGAAACTGTGACCATTGATTTCGAAAATGGAGAAATCTGTGCAGTTAATGGTGAAAAGAATGAGAATAAAGTTCTTTTAATCAATAAACTGGAAGATATTGCAGGCAAATTTGGTATTGGCCGTGATATGCATATTGGCGATACAATTATTGGTATTAAAGGTCGCGTAGGTTTTGAAGCAGCTGCACCACTTTTGATTATCAATGCTCACAAAATGCTTGAAAAACATACGCTTTCAAAGTGGCAACAATACTGGAAGGACCAACTTGGTAACTGGTACGGAATGTTTTTGCACGAAGCTCAATACCTGGAACCGGTAATGCGTGATATTGAACAATTCCTGCAAAGCTCACAACAAAACGTAACCGGAAAAGTGATAGTAAACCTTCGTCCGTACAGCTATACGTTGGTAGGAGTTGAAAGTCCGTTCGACTTAATGAAAACCGATTTTGGTGAATATGGTGAAATAAACCGCGCCTGGAGTGCCGACGATGTGAAAGGATTCACCAAAATTCTCGGCAACCAAATGAAAATATATTATAACGTTCAGAAAAGGAACGAAAAATAAGAA
>CAIYTJ010000191.1 GCA_903929065.1 uncultured Bacteroidales bacterium
AGGAACAATTTCCTTCCTTAACCTTTTAGGGAGAAATTGTTCCTCAACCCGATGAAAGAAGTTTTTCATCATTATTTCATTGAATTCATTGATTTAAATTGAAATTGAAATTTGAATTAAAAATAAAAAAGACCCCGACCTTAATTGAATGAAGCCGGAGTCTGATTTATTGAACGAATTGACCGCTGAAAATAAATATCAACCAATTGACGATAAATCGTCAGATAATTCAGAAAAAAAGTATGCAAGACAAACACAACAGAACAGCCATCGGCAGAAAGAAATGCGGCAAGCCAACCTGCACCAACGAAATTATTTTTTACAACCCAATCTCATATCAATACAGCCTGACCCGAGGAAAAACCCTTTGCAGAAAATGCACCGGCTCAGTCAGACGGAATCAGAGGTAAATATGAGCCAATAATTTCAACTGGTTCTAAATTAGAATGGGTCAGAAGCACCACCCCCCGTAAAAAAGTTTTTTAACCAGAAGCACCCCTATGCCGCCGCCGTGTTGGTGGTGTAAGCAGACAATGCTTGGCAGTTAAGCATAAAATAAATAGTGTTTCTTTGTTCCGTTTACAAACTCAACGTCGAACTCCCATTTTTTTAAATCACATGTGATGCGATGAATGATTTCGGGCATCACATCCCGCAGCCCCTTTCTAATTTTGTTGTCTAACAACCGTGTATGGATGCTATCCGCAGCATCAGATAACGCATCGTGGTTCGATCCCTGCATCAACTCCTTGAAACTTGCAACTGCAATTGGATTTTCCTTGGCGACATTATTCATCAATTCTTCACTGGCAATTTTTTCATTTAGAAGTCTTTTTCTTTCATTAAGTTCTGACAACTTTGTTTTTAATTCCGGCATATCTTTAATGTCATCAATCAGAGCTAATGTCGTTTTGATAGCTATATTCGCACTGTTTAATTCCAGCTTTAATTTGGCAATAACGGCATCGTTTGAATTTGGTTTTGCTTTTACAAGCATTTCATCAGGTGTTTTCTCAAGAATAAAGGCGAAGATAGTTTCTTCCAACTCATTCATTTTCCAAATGGTCTTGTCCTTGCAAATATTTACTTGTGAGCGACGACAGGCCATGTAGTTGTAGTCATGTTCCTTCACTCGTGCTTTGCGAGCTGATATTTTGCCTCCACATTTGCAATACAGAATGCCACGGAAAATGTTTGGAATATTGCCCGTCTTGCCACCACCTCGACGTTCTGCATTTTGTGCAATCAGCTTTTGGACTTTTAGGAATATGGTTGGCGATATAATTTCGGGGTAATAATTATCGGACTCAAAATCATTTACCTTGCACCATCCTGTTAGAGATTTATGCGTCAGAACATTTCTGACCGTGGTGTTGAACCAGTGGGTTTTGCTCTCTTTGTTGGTTGGATTCTTTCTTGATACACCGAGGGTTTCTTTTCTTTCGGCGTTGAGCATCTTGGCAATACCGACGCAACTATTTCCTTCAAGATACAAATTAAAGATGTTGTGGATGTCTTTGAGCATTTGTTCGTCTCTCGTAAACTCGTTGCTCTTTAATCCGATAATCCATCTAGGTGACTGACCACCAAAATAAACTTTCTGACCACTTTTAGCGTTCGCCAGTTTGACCAACAGGTTTCGTTTGGAAAAGCCACTTTTGCGCTGCGACTCTTTTCTCGCCCTTTGAATATCATTCACCACCAATTGAAGGATGTCTGAATTTTTTGCCAGCGAGTTCTGGTCAATGATGATGTTCATTGAAACAACACCGATTGAGACATTCACATCAATTAAATCCAAAAATCTTTTTGTATTTTTCCATTCAATATCCCTCCCAAATCTATCCCAGTTTTCAAAACACAAACAGACGGGGGTGACAATTTTTCCGCTTTTCACCTCGTCAATAAATTTTCCAAGAACCGTCTCGCTATCAAAATTTTTACCACAGAAACTTGAACCGACGTATTCCATTGTCTGAACCACTTGAAGTTTATGGGTTTTGATGAATTCCAAAACATCTGTTGATTCTGATTGTCTAATTAAGCCATCTTTTTTGCTTTGCTTGCCGGAGCTTACCCTGTTGTATAGGTATGTTTTCATTCTGGTTGCGAGTGTTGCTGTTGTTTTACCATGAAATCCAAAGTTTGTCTAGACTTCCAAATCGCCACACTGCTTTACGTTTTCAACGAGCGCGATGAAATCCTGCTGCTCGAACGCGCGCAGGAACCAAACCGTGGTTTCTGGAGTCCCTGCGGCGGCAAGTTGAAAACGG
>CAIYTJ010000192.1 GCA_903929065.1 uncultured Bacteroidales bacterium
ATCTTTAATAGAATAGTTATTCAGAGTTTTGGCGAAATCGTTTACTAAATATATAATTGTCGGATGTGCTTCCTTGGGATTGCTAACGTATATCGTTAGTTCTGATGCCAAAGTAAGTACATTCAATCACGCAGCCAATGCAGATGATTATGAAATGACCACGATGGTGGCTGATACGCCAACAACACCGGTAAAACTACCTTATAACTTTACTGACGAATCTGCCGGCGACCCGCTGAACAATCCAAACGGAGGAAGTTTTAAATTAAAGAATCCTTCCAACATACATACAACCGTAGATTACGACCCTGTTACCGGCGAATATATAATGAACCAGACAATGGGAGGTCTGGATTATCGTCCGCCTACTTATATGGATTCGGATGAATATCAGGATTACATGTTTCATAAACAAGTTAAAAGCTATTGGAGTGCTCGTGCACATGCCGAAGCAAAGAATGCTGCAAAGAATGCAATTATTCCAAAACTGCATGTTGGCGGCGAAATATTCGACCGTATTTTTGGCGGCAACACAGTAGATATTCGTCCTAACGGTTCGGCCGAATTAATTTTCGCATACAATGGAACTAAAACCCAGAATCCTGCTTTACCTGTAAAACAGCAGAAGATACATACTTTTGATTTTAACGAAAAGATACAGTTAAATGTTATTGGTAAAATAGGAGATAAATTAAAACTTACTACCAGCTACAATACGGAAGCAACATTTGATTACGAAAATCAAATGAAACTTGAATATACAGGTTATGAAGATGAAATCATTAAAAAGATTGAAGCAGGAAATGTTAGTTTACCGCTCACCGGCTCCTTGATTACAGGTAGCCAGACTTTATTTGGAGTTAAAACTGCATTGCAATTCGGTCGCTTAACAGTTACAAGTATCCTTTCTCAGGAAAAAGGTAAAAAGTCGGAAGTAAACTCTGCCGGGGGTGCTCAGGTAACAAAATACGAAATAGCCGGTGATAATTATGAAGCTAATAAACACTTTTTCCTTGGCCAGTATTTCCGCGATAATTATAATTCAGCATTGGCAGGCATCCCTTTTATTAATTCCGGAGTAAACATTACCCGTATTGAAGTTTGGGTATCCAACACCAATAATGTTACCACAGATATTCGTTCGGTAGTAGGTTTTTCCGAATTAGGTGAAGGCGCTGCGCATATACCGGCAAGCCAAACATATGTGCATGAAATTCCAACAGGAAATAGCCTTCCGTCCAATCAAAAAAATGATTTGTATGAAAACCTTACTCATACCGGATATTATCCTTCTAATGGCAGCAAAGATACTACTATGCGTTCGGCAAATATCTCCGTTTCTGAAATCAATGCCAAATTTCACAGTACACTTCAGCAAACTCAGAATTTCGAAATATTAAATGCTAAAAAGTTACAGCCTACTGAATATTCTTTTAATCCTAAACTTGGTTTTATTTCTTTGAACCAGCAGTTAAATGCTGATCAGGTGCTTTGCGTAGCTTATCAATACACATATGGCGGAAAGGTTTATCAGGTAGGAGATTTTTCTTCTGACGTTTATGCACCAAGCGGATTGTTTGTAAAAATGCTGAAGAGCACGGCTCCAAATACAAAGCAGCCAATGTGGAAATTGATGATGAAAAACGTTTATTCCATTGGTTCATATCAGATAAATGCAGCGGATTTTAAATTGGATGTATTTTACACCAATCCTGCTACCGGCACTGATATTAACTATTTACCTGTTCAGGATTGTCAGAATAATATCAAAGGAAAACCATTGCTTCAGGTTTTGAGTCTTGATAAATTGGATGCGCAGAGTAATCAGAATCCTGACGGACAGTATGATTTTATTGATGGTGTGACAATTAATGCAACTAC
>CAIYTJ010000193.1 GCA_903929065.1 uncultured Bacteroidales bacterium
CTTGACGTATGGAAACAGAATTAATAAATTTACCTATCAACTTGGTTTACGTGCCGAACTTCTGACAAAAGAGTCGACAAACACTTCAAAAATAAGTAATAGTTATGTTGATACGGTTCAGGTAATTCCGTCTAAGAATTTCTTTCATGTTTTTCCAAGTTTTTATTTATCCTATGCTTTGCCAAACGATGCTGAAATTCAGTTCAATTACAGCAACCGCGTAAATCGTCCTCGTGGTCAGCAAATTAATCCGTTCAAAAACTTTTCGGACTCGTTAAATATCAATTATGGCAATCCCGATTTACGTCCACAATATTTATCATCCCTTGAACTGAATTATGTCAAAACCTGGGGTGCGCAAACACTTTCAACTTCGTTGTATTACCACAATACAGATGATGTAATTCAGAATATCCGCTTTGTAAATAACGGAGTGATGGAAAGTACATTTGCTAATGTTACTAAATCGCAAAATGCCGGATTAGAGTTGATTTCGAAAAACAGGCTTTTCAAAATATTAAGCCTGACAACTTCGTTAAACCTGTATTACAGCAAATTAGATTCATCCACTTATGTGAATCCGTATAATCTGGCATTGATTATTCCAATTCCCGGGCAAAGTAATTTTTCGTGGAGTGCCAATATTCTGGCTAATTTTATGTTGAGCAAAACATTTTCAGGACAGATTACTGCCGAATATGAATCTCCCGAAATTGTTGCGCAAGGATATCAAAATGCAAAATATTCAGTTGATTTGGGAGTTCGGCAAACATTACTCGACCGTAAGCTGAGTTTAAGCCTGAATGTGAGAGATCTGCTCAATTCAGATCGTGATCATACCACAACTTCCGGAACAGGATTTTCACAAAGTTCATCCTCTTATTTCCACGGACGAATGTTGATGTTTACGGTAAGTTATAATTTCGGAAATATGAAACCAAAACCTGCGGATATGAAGAAAATGCAAAATGCTGGTGGTGGTGATATGATGGATAACGGAGAATAAAATTTTCCATCAAATTTCCAAAAAAAAATATTACCCATAAATTTTGCAGATACTTTCTGCGAAATTTGTGGGTATTTATTTTCACATTCTTCTTCTGAATTCTGCACAAACCAAAGCCGTTGCCACACCAACATTCAACGATTCTGAAGTGTCTTGTCCTGCAGGAAAATTCGGAATCAGAAGGCGTTCGGTAACCAGTTTTTCAATTTCTGTTGAAATGCCGTTTCCTTCGTTTCCCATTACAATAATTCCGGTTTTAGAAAGTTCTTTTTCGTAAATATTCTCACCGTCCATAAACGTGCCATAAACCGGTATGTTCGACTGACATTCTTCCAAAAATTTCACCAAATTAACGGTATGTATATGAACCCGTGCCAAGGCTCCCATAGTGGCCTGAACGGTTTTTGGATTATAAACATCGGCTGAATTTTCCGAACAAAAAATATCGGAAATGCCAAACCAGTCGGCAATTCGAATAATGGTTCCCAAATTTCCGGGATCCTGAACTTCATCCAAAGCCAGACTCAATTTATGAAACAAATCCTCCTGACTCCAGCTGTATTCCGGCTTTTTAAAAACAGCCAAAACACCTTGTGGTGATTTTTGGTTGGAAATTTTTCGTATATCGTTTTCATCAGCTTCAACAACTTCATCAGCATTTGAGAATTCATTTTCTTTCAGCCAACCTAAAGTGGCAACAAGCAGCGAACAAGGAAAAACAGTAATTAAATCAAGCACCAGTTTGGTTCCTTCGGCCACAAAAAATCCTGTTTCATCCCTGAATTTCTTTTGCGATAAGCTGGTAATCAGTTTTATTTTGTTTTTTGAGAGCATCTTTGAGATTGTAAAAGCATTTTTAGTTTTTAATTTTTTTTAATTCGATGGCATGTTTTTTGCCAATTAAAATCTTTAAAATCTGAAATATAATAGTGCAAAGCTAGCAAAGAAAATTTTAATAAGCTATATTTGCAAAATATTTTTAATTCTTTTTTGA
>CAIYTJ010000194.1 GCA_903929065.1 uncultured Bacteroidales bacterium
CGTTGCATGCAACGTCTCTACAGTAAATAAAAGACTCATTTCTATAGGAAGCGAGTCTTTTAAAATTCAATTAGATTTTCATAAAAAGAAATAATTAATTTATAAATAGATTGTAACTATTCACCCTATATCCTTAAGAAGATGTTTTTATTAACTTTGAGATGTTGATATCATTTTTCTTGTGTGTTCAATTTTGTGTTTTTTTGATGTTACTTTGCAATTGTTAATAATTACAAAGTGGATTTATATCAGGAAATAGACAGACTTAAAAAAGAAAATGAAGAACTACGGAAAGAGAATCTTCAATTAAAAGAGATAATTCAAACTCTTTTAGCAAAGAGAGTTTCTCTTGAAGAGCGACTTTCCAGATATGAGAATCCTAAAAACAGTCGTAACAGTTCTATTCCTCCAAGTCAAGATTATAGCAGATCATCAAAGGATCGTAGTTTGCGAGAAGCCAGTGGTAAGAAACCGGGTGGTCAACAAGGACACAAGGGTACGACTCTTGAGATGGTTGAAAATCCTGATAAGATTATAGAACATATTCCAGAATTTTGTAGATGTTGTGGATATGATCTAAGTCAACTTCAAACAGACTTTGTTGAAAAACGTCAGGAAGTTGTATTGCCTGTTATTAAGCCGATTTTTATTGAACATAGAGTTTTTCAAAGAACTTGTATTTGCGGAAATATAGTCAAGGCAGATTTCCCCTCTGGTATTACTCCAGGAATCAGTTATGGTAAAAATATTGAAAATCTAGCTGCATACATGAATGTTCGACAATATATGCCTTTTCAACGTCTTTCCGAAATGTTCCGATATGTGTTTAACCTTCCGATTAGTGAAGGATCATTAGTGAATGTAATTAACAGGATTACTAAAAAATCTATTCCAGCTTACGAACTCATTCACAATAAAGCGGAAAATAATAAGGTTAATGGTGGTGATGAAACAGGTGCAAAAATCAACGGGCAGAAAGGATGGTTCTGGACAATACAAGGTGAAATTTTCACTTATGTAATCGCTTCGCTCAATAGAGGGAAACAAACTATTGATGAATATTTCCCCAATGGTTTTGTATTTTCTGTTCTTGTTCATGATTGTTGGAAAAGTTATTTTAAAGTTGCTGCTTATGCTCATCAAATATGTTTGGCTCATTTACTAAGAGAACTAAATCATATAAATGAGTGCTATAAACTTAAATGGGCAGTTGGTTTTAAACAACTCTTACTAGAAGCTATTGATTTTAAAAAGACACTTCTTCCAGAAGATTATCATAAAACTTTAAATCAAAGAGATGAATTTGAAAAGAGACTTGACATGCTACTCCAAGAGACTATTGCTAAAAAGCATCCAATAGCTATGAGTTTTCAAAAACGTTTGATAAAATATCGGCAACATATATTTACCTTCTTGTATTATCATCAAGTACCTCCTGATAATAATGGTTCAGAAAGAGCAATACGAAATGTAAAGGTAAAACAAAAAGTATCTGGTCAATTCAAGTCTTTTTCAGGTGCTAAATCTTTTGCAATACTTCGATCGGTAATTGATACTGCAATTAAGAATAATTTAAATCCTTTAAACACCCTTGCCGAAATTAATGCAATTAACTTATAAAGGCTGAATAGTAACAATTCTTATAATGTTTTGATAGCTCTTTTATCTAAAACATTAAAATAATAAACATCATAAAATAAAACATCATCATAATAATTAAAAGCTAAATGTCTTTAATTTAATTATATCAGATTTTTATTGATATAAATAAACTACTTATTGGATTTGATAGCTTTATTATTATTACTTTTGTGATAAAAATAAGAAAGCATGTCGAAACTATATTTAG
>CAIYTJ010000195.1 GCA_903929065.1 uncultured Bacteroidales bacterium
ACCCGGTCTTTTGTAATTCTCAAAACAATCGGGTGTTCACCGCTCTTTAAAAGGGTGCTTTTGTAAAGGATAATTGAAATGTATTTCATACTTACGTTATACTTTACGTTACACAAACATTACACATTTGATAAAACTTAGGAAAAAATTATCAAATACTATTGCTTGTTAGGCGTTGATTAATAAGTACAAAGATACACAAATACAATGAATTACCAAAAAGTATTATTTAGAATATACACTTCTAAAGGGGAACTAGGTTACTATAGTCTCGAAATTGTTTGAATTTTTTTGATATAACTTTTAATTATCAATTGTAATACGCCTTACTCCCCTTTAGGGGTTGGGGGTTAATTTAAAATATAAATATATGAATACTTTAAAAACACGGACTAACTCAGTTCCCCTTCAGGGGCTAGGGGTTGTTTTATTGTTGCTTGTTACTAGTTTTTCATTCGCTCAAAACCCTACGGGAAAATCCATTCTGGACAAAGTTGACAATAACATGTCGGCTAAAACGCGTATCCTGACGGCTTCGATGGAAATTGGCACCGAACGCACCAAACGCACCATGGTTTCCAAATCATACGGCGAAGGCGATCATAAAAGCTTTACCGAATACCTCGCTCCGGCACGCGAAAAAGGAACCAAGATGCTGAAACTTGAAAACCAGTTGTGGATTTATTCACCATCGACCGACCGCACCATCCAGATTTCGGGCCACATGTTGCGCCAGTCGGTGATGGGCAGCGATATGTCGTACGAGGATATGATGAACGACAAACCGCTTTTGGAACAATACAAAGCTGATGTGACCGGCAGTGAAGTGATTGATGGACACAAATGCTGGGTGGTAACGCTCACCGCCATTATCACGGATATTAATTATTTTACCCGCAAGATGTGGGTGGATGCCGAACGGTCCGTGCCATTGAAAGAAGAATTGTTTGCCAAGAGCGGCAAATTGTTGAAACGGATCACGTTTTCGGATGTCAGGAAAGTGGAAGGACGCTGGTTTCCCATGACTTTTGTATACAAAGATATGCTCAAGGAAGGTCCCGGAACCAAGATGTCCATTCAGGAAATTAAATTTGACTCGGCCATTCCGGCCAATGTATTTAATTTAGGGAATCTGAAATAAAAATTCATAATAACCCATTCGTAGGGACAAGTCGCGACCTGTCCTTTTTGTTTTCAATTGCCGTCCCATTTATTGAACGGATGAATGATAAGAATCAAATCGGCTTTAGCCAAATTTTTCAATTTGTTTGGCTAAAGCCGATTCCCTTTTCCATCTTTTGTCCGGCAGCTAAAGCAGCCGGCAAATGATACTATTCCTTAACTTTTCGGGCTTTACGGCGTTTAATCCATCGCCTGATAACGAAATACAACGGCACAATCAGGAATAAGTATGGCCACAGTCCGAACAATCCCAGAATAAAATCAATCAATCCGAACCAGCCTTCGGCCACCGTTTCCTTGAACTTTTCGATAAAGCTGTCGCGTTTTGCCGGGCGATACGTAAAGTCTTTTTCGGTGGAAATGGTCAAATTAAGTGTGCTGTAATTCACACAGTCGTTCAGGTAACGCAGTTTACCCTCGGTGCTTTCAATTTCTTCCTGCAGGTTTCGGATGGCTTCTTCCAGTTCCACGATGTCCTTCACCTTATTCGCTTTTTTCATGATTTCCATGTAACGCCCCAGCGCATTCCGTTTACTGTTCAGGCGGGTAGTAAGGTCCACAAATTCTTCGGTTACGTCGCGTGCCGAAATTTCTTTATAAAGCACCTTGTTGTTGCCCGATTCGGCCGAGTTCACAAACTTGTCGAAGTTTACCACCGGAATCCGGATGGTCAGTTCATATCCCGATTCATTGTCCGAATTCTTCAGGTTTTCATTGGCATAATACCCAACGGCGGCCTTCACCAGCGAGTCAATGTCTTTCTTAGCTGCCTGCAAACTCTTTACCTGCAACCCCAACCGGCCATCTTTAATAATCTTCTTCTTGATAACTTCAGCTGCAACTTTCGTTGGTTCATTGTTCTGTGAAGGTGGAGCAAAGCGCTTGTTTTCAACAACTGCATCATTCTTTACCTCTGACAACTGTGCATTCTCATAAACTTTATCCTCCGCAACCGGAGCAACTTTCTTCACCTCTGCCTTTTCCAGTTTAGAAAATGTAGTAACTTCTGAATACACATTTTTCTCTTTTTTCGAGCATCCAATTGCCGATAATACTATCAGCACCAAAATCATTGTTCTTTTCATAACTTTTGCAAATTAAAGGGTTTATATATCGAGAATGTCGGGAAGAAATGCTTATTAAGATAGTTTGAAGGTTACAAGAATAGTATACCACACTCTTACATTTTTACCATTTTGTTTTCCGGGAATAAATTTTGGTAACAGTCTGATTACTTTTAATGCTTCAGCATCACAAAAACGGTCAAGACTTCGAATAACTTCAGGCTGAATCACAGAACCATCAACATCTACAATAAACCTGCAAATAACTTTTCCCTCAACCATTTCTTCTCCGTTTACAGAAGGATTTTTCAAATTCTGCATAATAAATTTTAAAAGCTCAAATTCACCTCCCGGAAACTCTGGCATTTGCTCCACAACTGTATAAACTTTACTAGTATCTACCATATTGTTTTGATTCATTTTGACATCAAGCCGTTCCAAAGAGTCTTCCACTGCTTTTATTGAATCGAGTTGTTTGTCAGATAATGTTTTAAATGACCAATTATCTCTTAATATGCAAATAATTCGACCTTTTCTTTTCTGAATTACCTTATCCTTCTTTACTTCCACAATCTTTACCGAATCCTTTTTTTCGCTTTTGGACAAAACCGAATCCGACTTGTGCGCGTTCGTTCCGCAAGCCGCCAAACCTATCACCACCAAAAATATTATTTTTTTCATACACGTTGCGAATGGGGTTATTTTTATCTGAATTTAATTAAATAACGGCCAAAGCGGGATTTTATTATATTTGTTTCCGTTTGTTTATAAAACTGTTGAAAAGTTTTTTTATGAAAAACAATACAACCTATTGCATATTTAAAATTAACCGGTTATTTTTGCCACAGGTTAAAATTTTGACCGGTATTCCATGCTTAGATTTCAATATTCAACCTTTACAAATGAATAATCAGTACTTTGAAACCGATAATCAGGCATCAGAAATAGGTAATCAGTCTTTAGAAATGAATCAGACGCCTTTAGAAATGAATAATCAGCCTTTAGAAATGAATAATCAGCCTTTAGAAATCAATCAGCAGGGTTCAGAAATGGATAATCTGACCTCAGAAATGGATTGTCGGCACGGATTATCCATTTCTAAGCAACAACAAACGAAAAAATCTCTCCTTAAATTCAACTAACTAATAAAAACACCAATTTATCTTTATGGGAACAACAGAAAATCCTACAAACGAGGCTCCTAAACCTCAGCCAAGTACTTATGTAACCACTGCTGAATGGATTGCCAAAATGAAACTAACGTTTGGTAACGCTATGCTGCCCGAAATTTTTGAAATAATGAAAACTGTGGGGTACACCGAAGAAAAAATCAACGAAATGATATCAAAACTGACACATCTCGAAGATTTGCAACAGGCACAAACCAAAGAATATGCCGAACAATATGCCGAAACCGAAAAGTTTGATGCAAAACATGCCGAAATTGATGCAGTGTTCACCAAAGACCGCGGATTGCTCAAAATCTTTTTCAAAGGAATTGTGCATGCTCAGTCTATTCTGAAACTCGATGAAGCCAAGCCAAAGGCATTTATTGCCTGGCAGGACATGGCAACTAATTTTTATGCACAGTTGGAAGCAGCACCCGAATTACTTTCAAAAAGTGCTACCATAGGCATTACTTCCGAATCAGTGACAGCTCAAAAACAAGCTTTGAAAGACCTGCAAGTTCTCAAAGAAAGTCAGCGCAAAGAAACCGCCGAAGCTCAGGCGGCCACCGATGCGCGCGACCGTGCTTTTGATGAGCTTTACCCGCTTTACTCGGAGTATATCCAGTACGCCAAAGTACTTCTGGCCGATAACCAGACATTAGAAGCTATTGGTGTAAAAGTCAAAGCGAAGTAACGTAATTAAATACCTCCTGCCGATATGGAGAGATGCAGCGAGGGAATTTATTGCCAGGGTTTAGCAAACCTACTAGGACATAAGCCTGAAATAGTCGTCACACCCACAATCCTCTCTTGCACCTTATGGGAATTAGTGCTGGAGGGGATTGTCTTTTCTTCGGGTTTCGCGATTTTTAATCGCGGTATTCAAAAAAGAAAGCGGTTACAAACCGCGAAACCCCAAACGATTTCTCTTAAACAATATATTTTATGGAAAAGAAAGAATCCTATCGGCACATGTTACCACATTTCCAACAACCGGGACAAGCCTATTTTCTTACCTGGTCATTGATTGATGCGCTACCTCCCAAAGCACTGGAAGTCTACACCCGTCAATTGAAACACCTCAATCTTACTATCCAAGTTGCTAAAAAGCAAAAGGCCAATGAAGAAGCACTGGCTGCTTTAGAAATGGAATATGCAGTGCTTCGTCGGAAATATATGAAAGCATATGACGATTTACTGCATCTCCAAACGAAATTCATTGTCGATTTGTCAAAAAAAGAAAATCGTGAAACTGTTCTTGAATCACTTTGTTTTTGGGAGGGTAAACGGCTTGAAAACTATGCCATATGTGTTATGAAAAACCATGTTCATTGGGTATTCCGGCTTTATGAAAAAGATGAATTTGATAAACCTGTTTATTTACAGGATATCCTCGGTTCTGTAAAACGATTTTCTGCCAATAAGATTAATAAACTCGAAGGATTGCAGGGTTCAATGTGGCAAAAAGAAAGTTATGATACTACTATCCGCGATGATAAACATCTGGTTCGTGCTGTAGAATATACTATTAATAATCCAGTTGAAGCTGGTTTAGTGAAGAATTGGAAGGACTGGCAAGGTACTTTGCTCGCTAAAGGGTTTTACTAAGATCTCGGAGTGGTTTCACGGTTTTCCGCTTTCGGGTTTCGCGGTTTTCAATCGCGGTCTTTTTTGAAAACCGCGATTGAAAATCGCGAAACCCAAAACCCCAACCTCATTTCCTCCTGTTCACCAGATAAATCCCTACCAGCACCACCACCGCTCCGCCGATTTCGTGGAAGGTAAGTTTTTCTCCAAGGATAGGAATAGAAAAAAGAGCGGTAAAAACCGTCTGGCTCAGCAAACTTACCGAAGCCACTGTGGGGCGGATATGACCGAGCGCCTGATTAATTGCCAGCCAACCAAACACCTGTGGAATTATACCCAGCGTGCCTAATGCCAGCCAGGTTGTGGTACTAAATCCCCAAAGCGGAGTAGAAGTGACCGCACAAATCAGACCCAGCACCACCGTACTGGCAATCATCGAAATGGTGGTAAACGAAAATGTATCGAGCGTGCTGCGGCCCTTGCGCACCGTGAGCAGGTAAGCGCCGTAAAACATACTCGCAATAATCGCCAGCACATTCCCAACGTTCAGATTGGCTTGCAACACCTCATTGATGCCGATAATCACCGTCACGCCGGCAATCGATATCGCCGTGCCGATCCAGAAAATCCGCGTCGGTTTTTCTTTCATAAACAACAATCCGCCGAGCCCCACCCACACCGGTGCCAGATTGGCCAGTAGAGTCGAAATACTCGCTTTCGAAAGCATGATAGCCGAATTCCAAAGCGCAATATCGCAGGCAAAAAGTACTCCGCAAATAACGGCAACCTTCACTCCCCGCAAATCGGTAATTGGTTTACGGAAATACAGCCACACCGGAATAATGCCGATAGTTCCAAACAGCAGCCGGTAAAATCCAGAACCAAAACCGCTGATTCCCGCCAGTTTCACCAGTATTGCCGACCACGATATGCAAAACACACCGAAAAGCAACAACAAATAGTGAATCCACGGATGGTCTTTGTGCAACTTCTTCATACTACCGACTATAAACTGCTTTTACCATTCTGTCATTTCCCGAAATATCTTTCCTCAGTTCCACTTCGCTGAATCCCATACCTGTAAGTAAATCAATAGTGGCTTGTCCTGCTGTCCGGTTTATTTCAAAATATAGTTTTCCTCCGGGTTTCAGTTGTCTGAGGGCAAATTGTGCGATGCAACGGTAGAAAACTAACGGATCATTATCCGGCACAAAAAGCGCCACATGCGGTTCGTTATCCAATACATTCGGCAGGATATCCGCTTTTTCATTTTCCAATACGTACGGTGGATTGCTCACAATAATATCCCATCTGGTTTCAAAATCAGGCGTATTCAGTATATCTACCTTCGAAAAATTTACCGACAGTTCATTCCGCCCGGCATTCCAGGCAGCAGTTTCCAATGCAGTTTCCGAAATATCAAATGCATCTACTTTCGAATTTGGAAATTCATGTTTCAGGCTGATAGCTATGCAGCCACTTCCGGTTCCGATATCCAGTATCTGCACTTCGGCGTTGCGGTCGTTTTCATTCCTGATCCAGTCCACCAGTTCTTCCGTTTCCGGGCGGGGTATCAAAACCGATTCATTCACGGTAAAATTCAGTCCGTAAAACTCTGTTTCACCTAAAATATATTGAATCGGAATAAATTTTTTCAGTTTTTCTATAAAACTTTCAATATCTTGACGTTGATTATCGGAAAAATGTGTATTTTTGTTAACTATAATCTCAGCATGCGAAAATCCGGTCACCTTTTCGATGATTAACCGGCTGAAACTGCTGATTTCAGTCGCCGGATAAAGTCCGCTAAGTTCGGATTGAATGAATTGAATGGCTTTTTGCATAGTGCAAAGATAGCTCAAAAGTGCTAATTTGCCAATAACCCAATAACCCAATAACCCAATAACCAATGACCACTGAAACAAAATACATGTCCCGCTGTCTGCAGCTTGCCCGGAACGGAATTGGCCACGTGGCACCGAATCCAATGGTGGGCGCTGTGTTAGTGTATGACGACAAGATTATTGGTGAGGGGTATCATTTGCGTTACGGCGATGCACATGCCGAACCGAATGCTATTGATTCGGTCAAAAACCGCGATTTGTTGAAACAATCGACCTTGTATGTCAATCTCGAACCTTGTTCGCACTATGGTAAAACACCTCCCTGTGCTGATTTGATTGTAAAAAACAATATTCCACGTGTGATAATTGGAACGTTGGACCCCAATCCGAAAGTAGCTGGTCGCGGAGTCGAAATACTGCGGAAAGCCGGTGTTGAAGTGGTTGTAGGTGTGTTGGAAAAAGAATGCCGCGAGTTGAATAAACGTTTTTTTATTTTTCAGGAACAAAAACGTCCGTATGTGTTGCTTAAATGGGCACAAACAAAGGATGGTTTTATCGACCGCAAACGTGCGGATAAATCGGAAGCTCCGTTGGCTATTTCGAATGAAATTACCAGACAGCTGACCCATAAAATGCGTTCCGAAAATCAGTCTATTCTGGTGGGAGCTAACACGGTATTGCTCGATAATCCTTCGTTAACTGTTCGTTTTTGGTCGGGAAGATCGCCGGTACGCATTGCTATCGACAGGCAGGGACGGATTCCGTCGGATTTTAATCTGTTCGACGGAAGTGTACCAACCATAATTTTTAGTGAGAAATTTAATGAAAATGAGCATAACCTTGAATTCGTAAAAATGACATTCGACGAACATTGTCTGAAAAATATCCTTACAACCATCTATGAAAAGAATATTCATTCGGTATTAGTTGAGGGCGGCGCCAGCATTCTGAATAGTTTCATTGAAGCCGGATTGTGGGACGAAGCCAATATTGAGGTTTCACCGTTAGAAATTACAGATGGAGTAAAAGCTCCAGTCTTGAATCGTTTACCCGTTTCCCAAAAAATATTTGAAGGACATGACTGGTTATTCTTTGAAAATAAATAAACTAATTTTCGAGCTATGAAACACGTTTTTACAACGCTTATCATTCTACTTTACCTTTACACGCTGATTTCAATAATTTCCGTTTTGCTGTTGGAAAATAGAAATCCGGTGAAATCAATTTCCTGGGTGCTGGTGCTACTATTTATGCCGGTGCTGGGTGTTTTTTTCTATCTATTGTTCGGTCAGGATTTCCGCAAGAAAAAAATAATTTCCCAAAAAAGTATCCGAAATCTCAGTATACAACCTTTTGCAAAATTCGACATCGAAAAACTTGACTCGTCGGTTATGCAGTCGAACCACCTCAATCTGGTAAAACTGCTTTATAATAATGGTGAAGCCGAAGGTTTTGCCAACAATAAAATTGAAATTTATTCCGATGGAGAAAGTACTTTCAAGGCACTCTTTGATGCCATAGAAAAAGCGAAAGACCACATTCATATTCAGTTTTTTATTTTTGATGATGACCGTATTTCCAATCAAATGCGCGAAATGCTTATTAAAAAGGCAAAAGAAGGCGTTCGTGTCAGAATGATTTACGACTATTGGGGCAGTTTCAATCTGACAAAAAAATATATCAAAACGTTGACCGATGCCGGAGTTTATGTAAAACCTTTTTTACCTTTTCGGTGGCAGATTTCTCGTAGCAGTAGAATCAACTACCGGAATCACCGGAAAGTAGTTATTGTGGATGGAAAAATCGGTTTTACTGGCGGTCTGAATGTGGCTGATCGATATATTTATGGAAATGAATTAGGCAAATGGCGCGATACATTTATTAAACTTGAAGGTGCAGTTGTTCACGGCTTGCAGCTTCTGTTTATGGTCGACTGGTACTTTGTAGACCGGAAACTGATTGATGGAAAGGAATATTTCCCGAAGCCAAAAATATTTGATCAAAACCTGATTCAGATTGTAAGCAGCGGTCCCGATTCCGATTGGCCGTCTATTTTGCATGGTCTTGCTTCGGCTTTTATGTCGGCTACAAAGTATATTTACATTCATTCGCCCTATTTTATGCCAACCGATGAAATTGCTACTTGCATTCAAATGGCTGCATTAAGCGGTGTTGACGTACGGTTAATGATTCCGGTTCGTTCTGATTCCCGGTTTTCGGATGCCAGCACGGCAAGTTATATTGAAAAAACGCTCGAAGCCGGTGTTCGGGTGTTTCGATATAAAAACGGATTTCTTCACAGTAAAGCCATCGTTATTGACGACATTATTTCCATCGTCGGTTCAACCAACATGGACGAACGCAGCTTTGCCCAGAATTTTGAAGCAAATGCGTTTATTTACGACACTAAAACATCAATTCAGTTGAAAGAATTGTTCCTCAAAGATATGGAAAACTGTGAGGAAATAAACCTGGAAACGTGGTCCTTGCGAAATCGCAGGCAAAAGCTCAAAGAATCGTTTGCCCGGCTTTTTAGTCCTTTGATGTAGAAACAATTAGTTCATTTGGCAAAAAAAAGTTATCGAATGATTTTCAGAAAAAAATATTTTTTTGTACTTTTGTGTCACCAAAAATCGGCGGGATGTAGCTCAGCCCGGTTTAGAGTACTGGTCTGGGGGACCAGTGGTCGCAAGTTCGAATCTTGTCATCCCGACTGCTGAAAAACAAAGGTTTACATGAGAATGTAAACCTTTGTTATTTTAAAACATTACACAAACGTTACACAAAATGCCGAATTTATTACACAAAAAGATAAAGAAATATAATCAAGATTATATTTCGATTAATAAACTAGACTTTACTATCTGATATGCTTGTTGTGGATTATAGTTTTTTCAATCACGCAATTACTAGATTGTGACACCGATAAATTCTTCAAATAGCATTTTGACTCCCATATTCAATAGAAACTCTTTTTGTGTAGGTGGAGCTGAAACAATAAAATTCATGTATTCACGATAACATTAAAGTATTTGGTCAAAGTTCAAATTTTTCTGAGTTATGGCTGTGTATAAATCGAACAATTCCGACCTTTTCTGAGTTGGTAAAATTCCGAAGTTTTGTCTCAAATAGTTCTTCCATTTCATATTGAGATATTTGACAGAATCCCAAGACTCACCTCCTAATAAAAAGAAAGAATGCCTGACTTTGCATGTCAAACATTCTTTCTTGCCTTAAAAGAACTAATTGAGTGATAGTGAACTTTATTATCTTAACCTAAATTGGCTCTAAACGGATCATTATTCATATATTCTGGAGCCAATGATGCTCCTTCTCCGGGACCTTGTGGTGGAGTTGATTCTAATGCCAAGGATATTTCGTTATCCAATTCCACGCAAACTATTTCAGGAGTATAATACATCCGTTTTTCTGTCGTTTTTTCTGATGTTTTCATATTAGTAGGTATTAACGGATGATTACTTTTTGAATTTCATTTTGACTATTTACAGATAGCTGAACAAAATACACTCCTGCACCAAATTTTGCGTTTCGAGTTTCGAATTTCGAATTCACAACGCCGTTTTCGAGTAGTATTCCCACGGTATTGTAAATGCTGTAAATTGCTTTTTCAGTTGCAATAATCGTGATTTGATTATTGGCATTTACAAATACCTGTGCGTTAAGTTTTGTTGCATTATCTATACCTGTTGCAACGCCCGGAGCACGGAATAACAGACTGAAACGATTCGTAGTTGAAGCTGTAACCGCTGCACTGAAGTTATACGTAGCACCATTGGTAAGTTCGTTTTCTATAGTTGGATTCAATTTATCAATTAGTATTACACGTGTACCGGTTTCAAAATTAGAAATCTCATTTGCTGAAATACTAAAGTTATTTGCCACATCAGTACTGAATCCAATTGGAATTTCAGAATTGTATTTTACCTGACTCATGCCATTAATTACTAATTTCTCTGTACCGGCTTGTGTAAATATTTCAGGAATGCTTGGTTCATCATTGCTTCGTTTCTGGGCATCGTATAAATCAAAAGCATCAGAAGCATTGGCGTTAAAATAGAGCACAGTTTCGTCGGTGTTGGTGCCATTCGATACCTGCAAACGGATCAGTTGTTGTGAGCTTTGTTTTGGAGCTTTCATAATATTTCCTGCTACATCGTTGTGAGAACGCATGTTATTGTCAACCGCAATACTACCAGTTCCTTCGGTATTTACACGCACCCAGAATGCCTGCATAGGTGGAATTTTATTGGTAACAGTTGACGGAGAACCTACTCCCGCTCCACTGTTTGCAACATAGGTATAGAATTTATAAACGCTTCCTTCTTTGGTGCGATACCACATTGTATTTGATACATTGGTTTTGGTTACTGCGTTCCAATCTAGGTACGAAGGATAGGGATTCCCTACCAAGTTAAAACCTGTTTTACCTGCTGTGCGTGATAAAGTGATAGAATGAGCACCAGTGTTTACAACTCCGGTAAAATCAACTGTGCCGGTTGAGCCGGTTAATGGTGTTGTAGTTGCGGTTTGTACATAACCACGCATTTTATTAAGCGTACCGGCTGCTGGTGCAATCCAGTTGCCGCTTGGTTCGTCGTAGCAAACTACCGAAGTGCCTCTACTCAGTAATGAACTTGCTCCTGAAGCCAACGGAATGGACATATACCAGTTTCGACCTTCAGTTACATATTGCTGCACAGTGGCAGTTATTGCCTGTGGAGAACTTGTGGTATTATCTACTAAAGTAGCTGTTCCGGTAGCATCACTTTGTAAGGTAATTGTTCCGGCTATAAAGGTATTTCCTGAAGTCAATTCAAGTCCAGCTCCTGGTGTAACGGTAATGCTGTTCACCGTTTTGAGGGCATTAATAATCAATTTGTTTGACGATACCACTATATCACTTACAGGAGTTAATGTCAATGAAGAAATATTCGTGGACGATGAAACTACAATATTATTATTAGTAGCATGAGGTGTGACAACACTCGAAGCTGTACTTGCACTACTTGCACCAGCGGCATTATTGGCAATTACGGTAAATGTATAAGCCGTTCCGTTAGTCAAACCTGTAACAGTGAGTGGACTTAAAGTTCCTGTTGATGTAAATCCACCCGGACTCGAAATAACAGTATAATCTATTATAGCTGAACCTCCATTGCTGACAGGTGCCGTAAAAGCAACGGATGATTGTGCATTTCCAGCAGTTGCAACTACACTTGTTGGTGAATTTGGTACAATATTTTGATTTACTGTAATTATAAAATCGTTAGTGATATATGCTCCATTATTATCTGTAATGCCAAGCTTAATTTTTTTATCCCCCACTGTTAATGCAGCATTACTTTTCAGTTGAACTCCATCAACGCTGAATAGTTGATTAGAATAAGAAGCATCAGCAGACATATCGGGTAATGATAGTGTATAGGTAATGTCAGTTTCGTCAGTTAAAGGGAGTAATTCACCTACTATTGTACCTAAAGCACTACCTGAGTTGATAGTTGTGGATGAAAGATTAACCGAATAAGGTAAAACTCGGATATCATCAATCCATGTGTCTCCCACGGAAAAATCGATGAATCTCAAAATTGTTGGATTTGCAAACAATGCTTCAACTAACCACTCATTTGTAAAATGAGTGTAGGTTGCCGGAGTTGTTGAAATTGTTGAAGCTCCGTTGTAAAAATTACCCCACCATACATTCAGATAATTCAGAAATACCCCAACATGCATATTATCAGATGAGCCCACAGCTTTAAAACTAATTTTATATGCACTCCCTTGTTGCAACGTAATCCATGGATGAATTTGAAGTTGTAACCAGTCGCCAACTACATCGTTGCGTTGTAGATGAAATGAATTTGCTCCCGACAATTTGGAGCTAGTATCGATTGAAACTGATGCATTGTTAGATCCCAGCCACCAAGCAATATCACGCGGATTCTGAACCGTTTCATCGAAATTGCCATTAGCAACTGCATTGTAAAAACTTACTCCACTTACTATAGCTAATTCCACATCATCTATCCAAACTGTTGTTCCGTTTGAAACTTGTGTATAACTAAACATTAAAGCTCCGTTATGATTTGAGGCAACAATTGGGTCGGACGTTGTAAATTCAAATTGCTGAAAGGAAGTTGTTAACTCTGCATTACTTTGCAATATATTACCTTCTACATAAAGGTCTTTCATTAATACTGTTAAAGTAGTTACTGCACTTGCTTTTGCTTTAAATCTCACTTTGTAAAGTGCATTTTTTTGAAAAGTAAAAATTGAAGTTAATGCTGATTCGTCAAATACTGTTGGTGTTACATTAACTTGTATTTTTGCAGATTTAGATCCAGTAGTCGACACGGTAGGATCAATGTCTATTACTGCTCCAGCATAAGTATTTATTACATACCAATTAGCCAAATCATTTTCAAAGCCACCATTTTTAAGAATGTTTGATGAGTAAGCTGTCATAAATGACACGAGTGCAATTGCACAAAAGAAAAGTTTTCGTTTCATAATTGTAATTTCTTTCATTTTATTTGTTAACGCTTGCTATTGTATACTTAATTTTTATTAATAATTTTATATCAGATAAATAAATACAGATTTGATGATAACCGTATAGTGAATTGTTTACAGTATGAGTGAAATTAGTCACAATTTAAATTTCTCTGAATCCAAAACCTATATTTGAATAGAAGAATAAAGAAAACTATTTATGAATGCATTATGAATTTGAATCCCTTGATGATTGACATCCATTTTAGCTGCTTTAGATAAGAAAGTTTTAGCTTTTTCCAGCATTCCCAGACCCAAATATCCCAATCCTAACATATAATTGCAGTGAACTTTATTACGAAAAGTCAAATCATCGTCCCAAATAAGCAAGTCGGGTAACGAAACGGCAAAGTAATCAAGTTTTATCTGTTCCTCTAAATGCTTTACGCCAAATGCAATCAACTTATTGAAACGAGAGTTAGCCATGTCCATAAAATCCAGTTTTAACAGTGCAAGACCTTGATAAAATATTTTATCCGGTTTTTGATCGTTGTAGAAAATGGCAGCTGCCGGTTCTGTATTACCATCTTTGGCTAATTCCCAATATGTTTTTGCAACTCCTATTTCTCCGAGTCCTTCATAAGCGCACCCAATCCAATAATGAAAATCGTTTTCCTGTGCACCATGTAATTTCCCTTCGCCCAGATTAAAAGGGTATTCCAAACATTTTAGCAATAACTCAATTGCCGGTGCATATTCTTTTTTCAATATAAATTCTTTGGCTAATTCCACTCTTGCCAACTGATACTGAGCTGGTACTTTTCCTTCTCCACCTTCCCACGGATGGAAAATGCGATTGTCAATTAGCTTTAAGGCTTTTCTGTAATTACCAGTTTGATTACAAAGTGTTGCAAATTCAAGGTAAACATCGTCGCGTTGTTCAACCAATTTGAGATGCTTCTCTAAAAATGCAAGACGTTCATTATGAGGGCGGCAAATTCGTTTGTATAACTGGTCTAGTTCCATCAGTATTCGGGCATCGGTTGTGTCGAGTGCAAATGCTTTTTCAAGGAACTCAACTGCTTTTTCTTCAAGATTCAGTTTGTTGAAATATGCCAACGAAAGATTCCGTAACACGGTCGGGAACTTATCGTCAATCTCAACTGACCTCACCCAGCAAGCAATAGCTTCAGGATATTGTCGTTTGTCGTACCAAAGATTTCCTAGATAATAAGGTGCTTTAGAATCTTGTGGATTTGCTTTTTGAGCGCACTCCAATGCCAAAATTGCTTCTAATCTGTTAGGGAAACAATATTCAGGTGCATGTGTAGCTGCTTTATTAAAAACATCTTTTGCCTCTTTACCTTTCAAAGTCAACGCCCAACCCAGATAGTAGTAAGTCATTGGCGTTGTTGGACATATTTTTGCACCTTCTTCCAATAGTTGAATGGCTTCGTCATACACTCCGGCAGCAATATAATCCAAAGCAACAATCTCATAATTATGAATTTCGCCCCTCATCAATTGATTCAATTCGTTCAAAACCGAAATCTCATTGGTAAGCAGATATTTCTCAAATCTACATCCAAAGTTGAATAAATCAATTTTCAATGATTCTTCAATCCAACTTAATGCTTCGTCGTGACTTCCAAGTTTACGCAAAATAGCTGTTTTAAGCACACGGGCTTTGTGGTTGTGCCAGTTGCGAATCAATGATTTTTCTATTTCGTACAGTGCATCTGTCAACTTATCATTAATACATGAAATTTGTGCACAACCGAAGAATCCGGCATCCTGCATGGCGGCATTCCAGCACGATTTATAAAAAGCATCGTATGCTTCTTTGTTTTTTCCCTGATATTGAAGTGCAAGGCCCAAATTATATCGTGGTTCTCCATCATATGGATTTGGGTTGCGTTGCAATTGAGTTTCTATTGCTGTTTTAAAATATTTTTCCGCTTCGGTAAATTTTCCACGACGTAACAGCCAAATTCCCATGGCATTGTTGTTGCGCACATCGCTTGAATCACGGCGTAATGCTTCGAGGTAATAATCGGTGGCATTGTAAGTGGCGTGTCGGTATTGTTCCAAATGCAATCCGGTGAGGTAAAGTTGTTCGCAAGTAGGCGTTTCTTCGGGCGACAAAGCAGCTTTGGCAGCTTCGGCTTCGTGCTGTTCCTGCTTTTCAGTTCGTATGGCAAGTAATTCATGACCAAATGAATTAAATACACCTAATTCAAGCTCCTTAATGTCTACTTCACCAACAACAATTTCTTTTACATAAACTACTTCGGGACTCAAATCAACTGTTTCTTCTAAAAAGCCTTTCAAAACTACCTTTGCACTTTTTTGTAAAGATGTAGCAAACACTTTCACAATCACATTATCACCAACTTTATCCATGTTTAGCAACACATCTTTCGAGGCGTTTTTCACAACACCCAGTTCGCGATATGGTAAGAAGTATTGAGTAAATGTTTTTTCTTCATAAGGATTGATCCATGTGAAATCAGGCTGATTATCGGTAAACACACCAGCCATCAACTCAATATATGGACCATCTTCGTCAGTTAGGTTTCTGTCCCAAGCTTTTCCAAAATCTCCATTTCCCCAAGTCCATTGTTTTTTTCCAGGAGACACATGATGATTGGCCACATGTAATACACCGGCTTGTGTATCGTTTTCGTAACCGCCTACGAAGTTAAACTCGGAGTTGATTGCCATATATGATGTTGGTACCGGAATATTTTTATAGTTTGAGATATCGACACCTGCGGAATAATCTATTTTGTAATATGTTCCTGTAGCAATAGGAAAAGTAGAAACATCGCGTTTTCCATGGTCGAAAACAGCATGTACATCCGGTGGAAAAACAGATTGATAAAAATCATTTACAGCCACAGCCGGATTAGCCCACCAAAGAAAAGTCTGCGGAACCGGGGTTGGATTATAAAGTTTCCCTTTAATTTCCAAATATGCTTTACCCGGATGCAAAGTAAAACCTGCCATACCCTTTTGATGGAACATTTTTTCGTTTTCGCTCACCCAAACTGTTACACTACCATCGGCATTATGTTCAATGGTATGGTCGACCGGCAAAAATGTACTCGGACGATGATGTTGAGGCCAGTTAAATTCAATACCGCCAGAAATCCAAGGACCTGTCAAACCAACTAATGCCGGCTTAATCACCTGATTGTAATAGATAAAATGACGTTGTTTAATTTTATCATAAGCCATTTGCACGCGTCCACCAAGCTCAGGCAAAATCATTATTTTAATGTATTCGTTTTCCAAAAAAACAGCGTTATAAATTATATCGTGTTTTTCATCAGCAATTTTCTCAATTACTGGATAGGGATATACTACACCGCTACTTCCCTGATAAACACGCTTTTCAAGAAAAATCGGATTTTTTTCAGGTTGTCCAATTTCGTAAGTAGGGATAGCCACTTCTTCGCTCCAAACCCGGACTTCGTTGTTTTCTACCGTGCTTTTAATCAAATATTTAGTTACTTCTTCCATAAAAGATATTTCAATAAACTTATTTATAATCAAAACCTATTTCTTCTAACCTATTTCACTAATTCTTTTTCAATTTCTTCCAGACTTTTTCCTTTAGTTTCGGGTAATTTCTTTAGAATAAAGATAAACCCGAGCAGGCAAATTCCAGCATACACCCAGAAAGTTCCGGCTGCACCCAATCCTTTGTTCAACAATGGGAAAGTATAGGTGAGAATAAAACAGGCAATCCATAAACCGAAAGTAGCCAATGCCATGGCTGCGCCCCGAATCCGGTTCGGGAAAATTTCGGATAAAATCACCCACACAATGGGCGCCAGCGACATTGCATAAATTCCAATTCCAATAACTACTAACAACAATACAGCAATTCCTTTTATTTGGAAATAAAATGCACTTCCAAGTAAAAGATATGTTGTAGCCAACCCAACAGAACCTAATACCATAAGTTTTTTACGTCCCCATTTATCCACTGTAAACATGGCCACAAGAGTAAAAATAAGATTCACACTCCCTGTAATCACAATATTAAACAGCGTATCACTCACACCGTAACCGGCAGCAGTGAATATTTCTTCGGCGTAATTAAACACTGTATTTATACCACACCATTGCTGGAAAATAGCCAAAACTAATCCTATAACCAGCACATTACGGAATCTCGGCTGAAATAATGTTTTAAAGTCAACTTTTTCAGAAACATCATCGAGCGTAGCCTGAATATTGCTCATTTCTTCTCGTGCAAATTCTTCACCACCAATTTTTTTCAAAGTTGGAAATGCTATGTCCGATTTGCCGACTTTAATCAACCACCGTGGACTTTCAGGAAGGAAAAAAGTAAGCAAAAAGAATGCGCCTGCGGGTACCGCACATGCATAAAACATAAATCGCCAACCTATTTGGCCATTCCACGAAGCCCGTATAAATTCATCGGTTGCACCAACAGGAACTTTATCGGCAATAAGCAAATTTATTACCTGAGCAGCTAAAATTCCAATAACAATGGTCATTTGATTCAATGAAACAAAGCGTCCGCGCAAATGCGATGGTGCTACCTCGGCAATATACATGGGCGAAAGTGCGGATGCTAAACCAATTCCTACTCCACCAATCATCCTGAAAATGACAAACATCAGATAGCTATCTGCCATCCCTGTTCCAATCGAAGCAACAGTAAATAGAGATGCGGACACAAGCAAAGGCCATTTTCGACCAAACTTATCACTCACCACTCCGGAAATCATTGCACCAATTATACAACCAATCAAAGCACAACTCATAGCCCAAGCCTGAAGATTGGTCGAAGAGGCTAAATCAAAAAATCTTTCATAAAAAGGTTTTGCACCACCAATTACTACCCAATCGTAACCAAATAGCAAACCACCCATGGCCGAAACCATAGAAATACCTAATATATATGCATTATTGAATTTTTTCATTTATAAACATGTTAATATTTAATTTACTTACTAAAGAGAATATAATCTATAGGAATAATAATTGCACACTAACCAACTGGCTAACAATAATAATTCTGTTTAATTCATCAAAAAAATAATATTTTTTTTAAGCGAAAGAATCATTAAACTTATAAATGAAAGCGACGAATTGGTAAAACGTTTATATTTAAATGGAACCTGTTATCCCAAAATGAAACTAATAGTTATCACTCATAAACATCAATTGAAGTTTATAACACATTTAACGGTTTGTTTTTGTTGTATTATTTTGTTTTAATAAAAGTCTTTTCGTTTTGCAATCGCTTACTCGTTACACAACTGAGGAAACTACCCACTCTATGTGAGGAGATATTGGAATAG